>JAICJP010000076.1 GCA_025928375.1 Candidatus Sulfotelmatobacter sp. | reverse complement strand
CGCCATGGAAATGACGGCCGCGACTACATCCACCAGCCAGGGGCCGTGGAAGTTCGATATCAGAAACTGCGGGATGGCAAAGAATACGCCAGCGACTAAGACGGCTGGCCAAACTTCGATCATTCCGGCAAAGCCGGCGAACGCCCAGACCAGCCAGAACGGCACCAGAACGGAGAAGAATGGGAGGATGCGTCCCGCTTGCGCGCTCAAGTGCAGAAGATCCAATCCAGTGACTCCCTGCAGTGCGATGAGTGGAGTTCCAATCGCGCCATAGGCCACCGGCGCAGTGTTCGCGATCAGTGACAGTGCCGAGGCCTGGAGCGGCTTGAAGCCCAAACCGATCAAGACAGCGGCGGTCACGGCTACGGGCGTGCCAAAGCCGGCGGCGCCTTCGAAGAATGCGCCGAAGCTGAAAGCGATGAGCAGCAACTGCAGGCGGCGGTCCTGGGTGATCCCGGTCAGGCTCTCTTGCATCACCTTGAAGAGTCCCGCCTCGCAGGTGAGTTGATACATGAAGATGACGTTCAGGATGATCCAGCCGATCGGGAGCAAGCCGTAGGCTGCGCCTAACGCAGCCGCCTTGATCGCCAGGCTGGCGGGCATACGGAAAATCCAGATCGAGCAGATCAGCGATGTAGCCAGGCCGAGCAGCGCGGAATAGTGAGCCTTCATGTGCAGCAGCGCCAGCGATCCGAGCAATACCACCACCGGCAAAGCGGCCAGAAGCGCCGACAGCCACCAGCGTCCGGTCGGGTCGTAGTTTTGCGGCCAGGGATGGGCCGGTGGCGGAATCCTCAAAATCAGTACAGCTGCAATGATCGTTGCCAGAAGCGCCGTGATCCACGCCAGTGGATTGGCTCGCGGAGGAGAAGTCTGAGGTGCGGGAGTGGTGGTCGCGGTCAACGGTTCATCCTGAAGCCCATGTGTTCGTGAGGCCAGGTTGTGACTATCGTCCGGCTTGCAGCAAATTGCAACTGTGAACAGGAAGAGTGAGTGAGGCGAACGGCGGCTGGCTGATTTAGGATATGGGGCCGAGATCGGAGGCTCTATGGCAGCACCATCGATTCCGAGCGAGAGGAAGTTGGCACGCGTTGCGCTTGTGCACCAGCATGTTCGGCTCGAAAACGAGCATCACCTTGAAGGCGTGCTGAGCACGTTCGGCAAAAACGCAAACTATGAAGACGAAGCGTGGGGGGACCGTTACGCGGGACGCGATGGAGTCCGCTTGTACTATGAACAGCTCCTGGCGGCACTGCCGGACCTGGAAATCAAAATTCTGCAGGAGCATGTTACCGACGACAACGTCCTGCTCGAGGTGTTGATTTGCGGAACTCATCTTGGACCCTGGCGCGGACTACCGGCAACCGGACGGCGAGTGGAAATCCCGCTTTGCGGCGTTTATACCTTCGACGACGATGATCGGCTGGCCGGCGAAAGGATTTACTACGACCGAGCCAGCGTATTACGTCAGCTAGGTGTTTTTCGTGAACCGCAAAGTGTCGTGGGGCGAATCGGACTTCTAGTTGCGCATCCCTTAACGATTGCCCAAGCTGTTTTCCGGAGCGTGTTCCCAGTTAGCGATGGACGGAAGTCCAGGCTGCTTTGACTACGGCTTCATCGAGTCGATGAATGAGCGCAATTCGTCCGGCGGGCTCGTAGAACCTGGATGCCAGAAAATTCAACGACTTTCGATACATAGCACTCTCGTGCTGGTGCTCAATTTTGTTCCCGGCTGTGCAAATCCTTAGTTTTTTTTTCTATCTCATATCGAGAAATGAAGCTATAGTGAAAAAGCTCAGCGATTCCTCTTCGACAACTGCCTGAATTGATGGCGCGAAAAAGCGGTTCCACCATCATGCAGGAGGAGTTGTACCCACCCAGCGCTGCACCTGCGCGCGAGGAACTCGATGACGCGCGCCTGGTGGACCTGGATGTGGCAGAGGAATCCCCGTTTCTGCGTGCGCAAAAGCGCGTGCCTGCGCGCCGCGGATCACTTCCCAAGAAAACTGCGCATCGACTGCTGTGGGCCTTTGTCGCCGTAACCGTGCTGTGTGTCTCGGTCGTTGCGGCTGGAACGCTCTATCACTACGGCGAACATTCCTGGCGGTTTCGGATCGAGTCCAGCGACAACATCGAAGTCGCGGGCATGGAGAACGCCACCAAGGCGCAGATCATGGAAGTGATGGGCGCCGACATCGGGCGCAACATTTTTTTTATTCCGCTGGCACAGCAGAAGGCTCAACTGGAGCAGATTCCCTGGGTGGAATCCGCCAGCGTGATGCGCTTTGTGCCCAACCGGCTGAGAGTGGAAATCCACGAGCGGGTGCCGGTGGCATTCGCGCGGGTGGGACCGCGAATTTTCCTGATCGATGCGGGGGGCACGTTAATGGAGCTTCCGCAGAAGCGGAAGTATTCGTTCCCGGTGATCCTGGGGATGAATCCCGGCGAGCCGCTCTCGACGCGCATTCCACGCATGAAGGCCTACAACGAACTGGTGCGCGAACTGGACTCGGGAGGGGCGCGCTATTCGCAGGATCTGAGCGAGGTCGATCTCTCGGACCTGGACAATATCAAAGTGCGCGTGAACGATCCGCAAGGCGACGTGCAGGTGGAACTGGGTTCGGCGGATTTTCTCAAGCGCTATAAGACGTACGTGAGCCACGTGCAGGAATGGCGGCAGCAATTTCAGAAGCTGGAGTCGGTGAACCTGCGCTATGACAACCAGGTGATCGTGAATCCCGAGATGGAAGGGAAGTCGAAAACGGCGGCGCTGAGCGCGTCGGCGGCAAGGGCAGCGGCGGCCGCAGGGGTGAAGCCAGCGGCGCTGATCACGCGCATTAATCCGCACGATAAGACGCTGCCGAAGCCGGCTTTCGAGTTGAGCGAGACGAAACTCGATCCGGCTAAAGCGGCGGCGCGAAAGAAGCCTACGCCCAGAGTTCGGCTGAAGCGGGCAAGTGCGAAAACGGCAAAGGCTGCCGCGAAAAAGGAAGTCGCAAAGCGCTGGGTGCCCAAGAACAAGCCGGCAGCGGCGCACGCGGGCGGCAAGTCCGGGTGGAAGAAGCCAGCGCAATCGGCGGTGGTGGCGCACAGTGGCGGGCCGAAGCCGAGTCCGGCAATTTCGAAGCAGAGTACGGGGTCCAATTAATTGAGTTCAGGGAATCGTTAACGAATGGGGAACCAGCAGGGAAGCTTTTTGACGGCGATTGATGTAGGCAGCGCCAAGACATGCGCGCTGGTGGCGGAGGTGACCGAGTATGGCCTGCGCTACCGGGGGCATGGAATCGCGGACTCGCGCGGTTCGCGCAAAGGCGTCATCGTCGAACTGGATAAAGCCGTGTCCTCAATTCAAAAAGCGGTGGAAGCGGCCGAAGATATGGCGGGGGCGGCGGTCGAGCACGCCATCATCGGAGTAGGCGGATCGAATATCAAAGGCGTGAACAGCCATGGCGGAATCAGCCTGGGCACGCGTCCGCGCGAGATCGGGCGGGACGAGATCAAGCAGGCGGTGGAGCGGGCGCGGGCCATCCCGCTGCCGCAGGATCGCGAGATCCTTCACCTTCTGCCGCAGGAATTCATCCTCGACGATCAGGCCGGGGTGCACGATCCCCTGGGCATGATGGCGGCGCGGCTTGAAGTGCGGGTGCACATGGTGACGGCCGCGACCAGCGCCACGCAGAACGTGATCACTGCGGTGAATCGGGCCGGGGTGCACGTCGATGACACTGTATTCGAGCCGCTGGCCGGGGCCGATGCTGTGTTGCGTTCGGACGAACGCGAACTCGGGGTGTGCCTGGCGGATATCGGCGCTGGATCCACTGAACTCGTTGTCTTTCAGCAGGGAGCGGTCGCTTACAGCGGAGTAATACCCGTGGGCGGAGATCACTTCACGAGCGACCTGTCGGTGGGCCTGTGCACTCCGCTGGCTGACGCCGAGAAGATCAAGAAAAATTATGGCAGCGCAGTGGTCACGCTGATCCCTGAGGGGAATGAAGTGGAAGTCCCGTCGGTGGGGGATCGCGCATCGCGCCTGTTGCCGCAACGGCTGGTGGCCGAAATTCTGGAGCCGCGGGCCCGCGAACTGTTCGAAATGATGCGGGAATCGTTGCGCCAGAGCGGCATGTTCGAACTGTGCCTGGCGGGGGTGGTGCTCACCGGAGGAGCGTCACGGCTACCGGGAATTTTCGATGTGGCGGAATCGGCGCTGCGCCGGTCGGTGCGGCTCTCCTGGCCTGCGCCGCTGGCCAAAATGCCTTCCACTCTGGCAGAGCCTGAATTTGCGACCGTGCTGGGCATGGTGAACTACGGGCACCGGGCGCGCATTGCGCGCGGGTATCAGGAGGGTGGGTTGGGAGCGAGACTGAAGGCTATGTTAGTGGGAAAGGGAGCATAAAGGCGGGTCTGGTCATCAGGGACTAGGGATCAGGGATCTGGGGAAAGGCAAGAAAAAATCAAAGCAGGTGATCAATTATGAGCAACGATTCTCGCATTCGCATCAGCTTCAACGAAGAGGCCCGCAACGATGCCAAGATCAAAGTGATCGGGGTCGGCGGAGGGGGCGGCAACGCAGTCAATCGCATGATCGATGCCGGGATGGAGGGCATTGAATTCATTGTCGCCAACACGGACCTGCAGGCGCTGCGGCTGTCGCACGCGCCGGTGAAGCTGCAGTTGGGCGTGAAGCTGACCAACGGCTTGGGCGCGGGCGCGAATCCGGAAGTCGGGCGCAAGGCTGCTCTCGAAGATTCCGACAAGATTATTGAAGCGCTCGAAGGCGCCGACATGGTGTTCGTCACCACTGGTTTGGGCGGAGGGACGGGAACTGGAGCTGCGCCTATCATCGCATCGCTGGCCAGCGAAATGGGGGCGCTGACGGTCGCGGTGGTGACCAAGCCGTTCGCCTTCGAAGGCAAGCGCCGCATGCAGCAAGCGGATCGCGGCATCTCGGAGTTGATGGAGTCGGTGGACACCACCATCGTGATTCCCAACGAGAAGCTGCTGGCGGTGGCGGAAGATGCCGGGTTCTTCGAGTCGTTCCGCATTGCTGACGACATCTTGCGGCAGGGGGTGCAGGGAATTTCGGACATTATCACGATTCCCGGCATCATCAATCGCGACTTTGCGGACGTGAAGACGATCATGGCACGCATGGGATATGCGGTGATGGGCACCGCGTCCGCGAGTGGTGCTAAGCGCACCATTGAAGCCGCGCAGCGCGCGATTGCCTCTCCGCTGCTCGAAGCCGGAGCGATCGACGGGGCGCGCGGCATCCTGATCAACATTACCGGGTCGTCATCGCTGAAATTGGCGGAAGTGCAGCAGGCCTGCTCGATCATTCAGAACGCCGCTCACGATGAGGCCAACATCATCTTCGGCGCGGTGCTTGACGAGAAGATGAAGGACGGAGTGAAGATCACAGTGATCGCCACCGGCTTCCGGGAGATCCCGACGGGGCGCGCTCGCCCGGTGGAAACACGGACATCGTTCGCCGCGGTCCATGACGACGCCATGGAGTTTCCCGACACGTTTGACGCGCCTGAACCGCCAAAGCACATCATGTCAGAACCGGAGAACAACGAGCCTGCGGGGCATGACTACGAGGCTGAGCCCATGCCGGCGGTGCAAGATCGCGGGGCGGACGTGATCTCGCTGGAAGCTGTGCGCAGCGCGCTGGTGAACAATTTTGAGCAGAACGATCTGGATGTGCCGGCGTTTCTGCGCAAGCGCAACGATGTGATGTAAATGGGAAAGAGGCAGCACAGGCGCCCAGCGTTAGCGTGCGCAGCAGGAAATGTTTTGCACAGCGGGGAAGTGCCTTTCCAGTAACCGGGTAACGGGTTACGGAAAGCCCCCAACCGAGGTAATGTCGTTGTATGTTGCTGTCTTGCCTCAGGTTAGAAGAAGACAGCGGTTTTTGCCGATGTCAACTTTAACGTTGCTGGAAATTGGTAAGTTCCCTAAAATCAACACAGTTGGCGAAACACCGGGATTACCTGTTGCTGGCACTTCAGTTGCACCGAACTACATAGATCGTGGGAGTGAAAATTATCAAGATGTTTAAGGGAACGAGCCTCCTTCGTCTGGTTCTTACGCTGTGCGCGTCTCTGGTGCTAGTGGGGATGAGTTTTGCCGCGCATATCAACACCAACACTCCCTCCAAATCGAAAGCCCAGAAGAAAGTCAGTGAGAGTTCGCGCACGCGGCACCGCATGCACCGCCTGGCGCGCAGCCGGAGCGCCCACGTTCGCCGCGCCTCGCTGAGAACGCGCCGTCATCACTCGTACGAGCGCTTTCACATGAGTTCATTCGCCGAGGACCTTACCGATGGCGATGTCACGGCCGGGGAAGATCCGACGGTGCGGCAGGCGGCGATCGATGCTCTGGGGAACATGAATGGCACGGTGGTGGCGATCGAGCCCACCAGCGGACGCGTTCTGGCGATGGTCAACCAGAAGCTGGCGCTCTCGAGTGGGGCGCAGCCCTGCTCCACGATCAAGTTGTCGGTGGCGCTGGCGGCGTTGAGCGAAGGCCTGATCTCGAAAGAGACGCCGGTCTCGCTGGGCGGACGCTATCGCATGAATCTGACGACGGCGCTGGCCCACTCCAACAATGCTTATTTCGAAGAACTGGGCCGCAAACTTGGATTTGAGAAGGTAGCGTTCTATGCCCACCAATACGGGCTGGGCGAGTTGGCGGGGTACAACATCGCGGGGGAGCAGGTGGGTGCATATCCTGACCAGGCGATTCCGGAAAAGCTGGGTGGCGTTGGCAAGATGTGCTCGTTCGGAGAAGGCGTTTCCATGACCCCATTGCAGCTGGGGGCCATGGTTTCGGCGATTGCTAATGGCGGGACTCTCTACTACCTGCAGCATCCCACGAACCCCGAAGAAGTTGCCAACTTCCAGCCCCGGGTGAAGCGGCAGCTGGACATCGCTCCGGTGATTCCCGACCTTTCTGATGGCATGGCGGGCGCGGTACGGTTCGGCACAGCGCGCAAATTGCGGATCAACTTCAACGAGGAAGAGATTCTGGGCAAGACCGGGACCTGCTCGCACGAGGGCACGCGTTACGGCTGGTTCGCCTCGTACGCCAACACCAGCGTGGGACGCGTGGTAGTGGTGATCTTCTTGCAGGGAGGGCGTCCGACATTCGGGCCCAAAGCAGCAGAGATCGCGGGACGCATGTATCGCAACATGTACGATCACAAGTTCTTTGTGGCCAGTGCGCCTTCGGACACGGCCACGGTGAAGACGGTCAGCACTACGCCGTAACTGTTCCCAACCTATTTTTTGCCGGAGACGCAGCCTTGGCTGCGTCTCTTCTTTTTGCATGCGTTGCGTTTTTGCATGCGTTGCGGCATGCGGTAGCGAAAGTAAGTTTTTCGCCTACATCCTCAGCGCCCCTTCTGCTGGTCCTTTGCTCATCAAGCGGCTGAATTTCCTGCCGATATGGAGTCAGTAGGCTCCACGCGCCAGTTGGCGTGTGCGATTGCGGGGAAAACTCTTGTCATACACCATACTTTACGGCAGCTACGAGGACCCAATTCTCGGCCTGGGGATGCTTCTCATCCTCATCTTCGCCCTTATTTTGTACGTGGTGGTGAAGCGAAGAACCTTACGTGCGAATGCACTGGCTGCCAAGGGCGAAGGAGACTCCCAATTTCGCTCGCTGGCGGAGGCAATTCCGCTGATCGTGTGGACCGCGGGGACGGATGGGCTGACGAACTACATCAACCAACGCTGGTACGAGATGACGGGAACTGCCAAAGGGGAATGCCTGGGCAATTCCTGGGCGGAATTCGTTCACCCGGACGACCTTGCCGTGTGTTGGCAGAAATGGAATGACTGCATTCATTCGGGGGAGACGTTTGAAATCGAATATCGGCTGCGCGACAAAGATAACCGGTATCGATGGTTCATCAATCGCGCGGTTCCTTTACGGGATGCTTCGGGAGCGATCAAGCAGTGGTTTGGAAGCTGCACCGATATTGACGATCAGATGCGCAACCAGCAAGTTCTGGAAGAGCAGATCAAGGAGCGTACGGGTGAGCTGTTCGACGCCAACACGAAATTAAAGGAAGAGATGTTGGAAAAAGATCTTGCGCGGAAGCAACTGGATCAGCAGAACGAGCAGATGATGCGCGATCTTACGGAGCGTTCCACCCGCGCCACCGTGCTGGCCAGAATGGGGGAAGTGCTGCAAAGCTGCGTCAGCCAGGAAGAAATCCTGAAAGCTGCGGTGGGATTTGCGCCGAAAATCTTTTCCTCCTCCGGCGCGCTCGCATTGTTGCAGCAAGGCGAACATCTGGAGGTCGCCAGCTCATGGTCGAATTGCCTTATACCGTTTCCCTCATTCGACCGCGGCGACTGCTGGGCCCTGCGCACCGGGCACAGTCATTTTGTACCAGCGGGGGACGACACGGCACGCTGTGTCCACGCCGAGGGCGTCAAGAACTCTTACGTATGCATCCCCATCGTTGCCCAGGGGGAAACACTTGGCATCTTGCACTTTCAGGGCAATGCCAATCATCCTCAATTGCGGGAATCCGATCTTTCCCTCAAGAACACTTTTGCCGGGCAAATCGGATTGTCCATTGCCAACATCCGGCTGCGAGAAGCGCTGCGCAGTCAATCCATCATTGATGCTTTGACCGGGCTGTTCAACCGGCGGTATCTGGAAGAGATCCTGGAGCGGGAAGTGCGGCGCGCCTCGCGCTCGGAGCAGCCGGTGGGAGTCATGATGCTCGACCTGGATCATTTCAAAAACTTCAATGACACCTACGGCCATGAGGCGGGAGACGCGGTGCTCCGTGAAGCCGCGGCATTTCTGAAGAGAAGTGTTCGAGCGGAAGACATTGTGTGCCGGTATGGAGGAGAGGAGTTCGTGATCATTCTGCCGCTGGCCGACGCGAACGCTACTCAGGGCAGGGCGGAGCGCATTCGCTCGAAACTCCAGGAACTGGTAGTGCTGCATGAGGGTAAATCGGTGGGCTCGGTTAGCGTGTCGGTGGGAGTGGCAGCGTTACCTGTGCACGGGGAGTCCTCGAAGGCATTGCTCGAAGCCGCAGATGCAGCTCTGTATCGCGCCAAGCGGGAGGGGCGGGACCGGGTGGTGATGGCTGAGCTTGCCGCTCCCAGAAGAGAGGAATGCGCAGCCCTGCAAGAGAAGGCGTAAGAAAAAAAACGCCGGGCCTGCAGCCGGGCATGATTTGAAGAATGCGTACGGAATCAATGGTTGTGGTTCTGGCTTCTCTCGTCGCGGGCGATGACCCCGTCCTTGATATGAATCACGCGGTGAGCATACTCGGCGATATCGTGCTCGTGAGTCACGAGAATGATGGTATTGCCCTCGCTCTGAAGGCGATCGAACAGGGCCATAATCTCCAGGCCGGTTTGGGAGTCGAGGTTGCCGGTGGGTTCGTCCGCGAGGATGATGGAAGGTTTGTTGACCAGAGCGCGCGCGATGGCGACGCGCTGTCGCTGTCCACCGGAGAGTTCGTTGGGCTTATGCTGCATGCGGGATTCCATGCCCACGGCGCTGAGTGCAGCCCGGGCGCGCTCCACCCGTTCTTCGGTGGGGACGCCGGCATAGATCAGAGGCAGTTCGACATTGTGCAGGGCAGTCGCGCGCGCCAGCAGGTTGAAGGTCTGGAAGACGAATCCGATCTCTTTGTTGCGAATGCGGGCGAGTTCGTCATCGTCGAGTTCGCTGACCAACTGGCCATTCAGCCAATACTTGCCCTGGGAAGGGGTGTCCAGGCAGCCGATCAGGTTCATGAGGGTTGACTTACCCGAGCCCGACGGACCCATGATAGCGACGTACTCGTTGCGTTGAATCCGCAGATTGACGCCGCGCAGCGCATGGACCTGTTGCTCTGAACCCATGTCGTAGGTCTTCCACAGGTCCTCCGCCGCAATCATGCAGGATTCGGGGGGCGCCATGGTGGCGGTATTGGGCATGTTGATCACTTCTGCGGTTGCCATATTTTTCTCCTGGTCCGGTGCCACTGACCTCTCCGATCTCTGGGTTCAGTTTTTCTGTTTCGGGCTCCGGTGTTTGAGACCACTTCCGGCTTTCCCGTTGGACGTTCCAGCGCCGTGAACGTTATGACGACTCGTCCTCTTTCTTGGGCGCCTTGTTGTCCACCTTGACGCTGCTCCCCGGACGCAGTGTGCGCAGAACCTTGTAGCTTCCCGTAATCACTTCGTCCCCTGCTTTCAAACCATCGAGCACTTCGATGTCCGTGGTTCCTGTGATGCCGGTTGCGACCTGGACGAACATCGCCTTCTTATTCCGTATCACGAATACGCCCTGAACCTCGTCATCTTTCTTGCTCTTGGATGCCATTTCTTTGGCTGCTGGTTCCGCGGCGTGCACCGATCCGGGAGGGTTATTTTGCGCATCGATCTGATCCTTGGTCCTGAGCGTGAGAGCCTGGATCGGAATCGACAGTGCGTTGCTGCGAGTTGCCGTCGTGACCTTAGCGGTCGTCGAGAGCCCAGGACGCAGGTCCTGAGGCGCATCGCTCAAAGTGACAACGACCTTGAAATCTTTGGCCTCTTCGCTGGCCGTGGTCTGCTGCGAGGTGGATAGCCCACTGGAGCGCACGATGGCGTTGTTGCCGATTTCGGTGACTTTGCCATGGAATATCTTTTTTGGAATGGCGTCGATGGTTACCTCAGCCGGTTGCCCCAGCTTCACATTCACAATATCGGTCTCATCCACCTTGACTTCAGCTGTGATCACCGACATGTCCGCGAGTGTCATCAGCGTGCTGCCCTGCGCGTTCTGAATCCCGATGACCACCGTCTCACCTTCACGCACCGGTAAGTTGGTGATCACTCCCTCGAACGGTGCCGAATACGTCGTCTTTTGCAGCAGGTCCGTATAGTGCGTCAGCGTGGCTTTAGCCTGGGCAATGTGGCGCGAGGCGGAATCGTTTTGCGCCTTCGCTTGCGCGACGCGGGCGTTCGCTTGGGTCAATCCTGCGTCCGCCGTGGCCCATGCATTCTTGCGGCTATCAAAATCGGATTTCGAAATCAGGCCGTCTTTGAACAAGCTCTGCGCGCGCGACCAGTCGAGTTTGTTGCGGTCGTAATCGGCCTGGGCGCGCAACAGGTCCGCCTCGGCGGTCTTAAGCGCCGCCTCGGCAGCCTGGGAATCGGTTTGCGCGGCCTGCAAGGAGGCCTCGTTGGCGTTCACGTCAGCGGAGGATTGCACGTTTTCCAGTTGCGCCAGCAATTGTCCCCTCTTTACGTGATCGCCCTCCTTGACATACAGGTGGGTGATCTTGCCAAAGGCATTTGCTCCGATATTCACGTACGTCTTCGGCTTGATTTCACCGGAGGCGCTCACGACGGTTGCCAGATCCTGCCGCTGCGCTTTCCCGGTCTGAACCGTGACGACGTTCTTACCGCTCTGATGAACGGTGAACGCGACAATGATTACTAGTAGAACTACGGCTCCGACGCCGATTGCAACTTTTTTCCAAGCCTTCATAGAACTCCGTCAGGGGCCGATATTCCTCGACCGAGGGCTGATCCGCCATAACGTTTATCTAGCGACGAAAACGTCCCTCGCTTCGCTCGGTGTGACGGGCACACATCCTCTGTTACGGTGCTGCGGGCGAGAAAGTTCCGATCAAACGTTAAAAGAGGGGCCGAGACCCGTTACCCTGGGTATAAATAGTTACTGCCCTGGAACCCACTAATTATATCCTCCTCCCTGTACCGGGGGCAGCTACAGAATGTTTAGACACCTGAGGCAACTCGGGCGCATCCGGGCCGCTTCCTAAAGGTGTCTGGCCCTGTTTCAAGCGGTTCACGGGGCACGACTTAACCTTGCTTTCACTCGGGTGACGGCCTAGAATAGAAAGACGACGACGGTTGTCTTGGCAGGAGTCCCTCTCATGTTCCGGGTAGTCTCGAATCAATCTCTGTATCGAATTGTGCTTTTTCTGGCGCTAGGGTTAATGGCGGGCGTCGCCGTGGCCCAGGACCAGCCCAAAGACGAGCCGCAAGATTCCAAGGCTACCGACAAATCCGATGCTGAGAAACCGGCTGCTAAGCAGGCGCCGGATGCGGTTGACCCCCTGAAGCGCCCCGCGGATGAGAAGACGCGAAAGAAGAATGCCCGCGCCCTCAAGCAGGAATTGAGCAAGCCTTACAAGAAATGGCTGGACGAAGACGTCGCGTACATCATTACCGATGAAGAGCGAGCGGCTTTCAAGCAGCTGTCCAACGACGAAGAGCGCGACAACTTTATTGAAGCGTTTTGGCAGCGCCGCGATCCCACGCCGGACACCGAAGAGAACGAATTCAAGGAAGAACATTACCAGCGCATTGCCTACGCCAACGAGCATTTCGCCGCCGGCGTCCCTGGGTGGAAGACCGACCGCGGCCGCATCTACATCGTGTTCGGCAAGGCGGATGAAGTCGAGTCGCATCCCTCAGGTGGATCGTATGAGCGTCCTATGGAAGAGGGCGGCGGTGAGACTTCCACTTTCCCGTTCGAGCAGTGGCGCTACCGCTACATTGAAGGGATCGGCCAGGAAGTGATCATCGAATTCGTCGACACCTGCATGTGCGGCGAATACCACATGACCATGGACCGGTCGGAAAAAGACGCGCTGCTGATGACGCCCAATGCGGGCCTGACCATGTGGGAACAGATGGGCATGTCGAACAAGAGTCAGCGCTTTAATGGCAACGGTCTCGAACGCCTCGGTCTCGGTCCCGACAGTACCTCATTGCAAGCCAAGCAGTTCGACCGCCTGGAGCAGTTCGCGAAATTGCAGCAGGCTCCCAAAGTGAAGTTCACCGATCTGGAAGAAGCGGTGAACTCAAAGGTCATTCTTAACCCGATGCCGTTCGACGTGCATGTGGATTTCGTGAAGGTGACCAGCGACACTGCGCTGGTGCCGATCACGATCCAGATGAAGAATCGCGATATCACGTTCGTGAATAAGGATGGCGTGCAGCGCGGGACGGCGAACATCTTCGCGCGGCTTACGACGTTGACGGGAAAGATCGTGCAGACCTTCGAAGACACGGTGCAGGTGGATGTTCCGCCGGAGTTGCTGCCGCGCACGGCGGAAAATTCCGAAGTCTATTACAAGGCTCTGCCGCTGCGACCGGGGCGCTACAAGCTAAACGTCGCGGTGAAAGACGTGAACGGCGACCGCAAAGGTGTTTGGAGCCGCAGCATCATCGTTCCGGAATATTCTGACGACAAGCTGTCGAACTCGTCGCTGATCGTGGCCGACCAGATGGAGCCGGTTCCTACCAAGGCCATCGGCACCGGCAATTTCGTCATCGGCACCATGAAGGTGCGGCCGCGGGTGGCTCCTGCGGATGGCAAACCCGCCGTCTTCAAGCGCGACCGCGATGCCAAGCTGAATTTTTGGATGCAGGTCTATAATCTAGGCATGGACGAGAAGACTCACAAGCCTTCCGCTACCATTGAATACGATGTCACCAACGTCGCAACCAACAAGTCAATAGTGCAGCAGGTCGAAAGCACGGACACTATGGGCAACGTCGGAGATCAGCTCACGCTGCAGAAGTCGATCGCCTCTGCTAATCTGCAGCCCGGCGTTTACAGGATACAAATCAAGATTAATGACAAGATCTCGAAGCAGACCGTTGATCCTTCAGCCGTGTTTGCAGTAGAGTAACCCCTGCATACCCCCAGGGGGTGGGGCGAAGTTGAACTTGCGTAAGCTCGGAACTTGGGCAATCGTGCTGGGCATCGCGCTCCCCGTATGGGCCGCCGAGCGGCCGGGCGCCATCTCCGGCTATGTGCGCAACGCTTCTGGCACTCCCCAGATGGGCGCAGTGGTGCAGATTCTGGGCAGCGCGGATCGTGAGTTTACCGTCTTCACGAACGCGGCGGGATACTACATCGCCAGCGATCTTCTTCCCGGCGTGTACAGCCTGAAAGTTACGGCACCATCTTTCCTGCCGGCGATGCGGGAAAAAATCGGCCTGCGTCCTGGGGCCAGTCTCAGCATTAATCTCACACTGAGCACACTGCTTGGGGTTATGGAGCTTGGGCCCATTCGTCCATTGAAGGACGAGGATGATTGGAAGTGGACGCTGAGGTCGGTGGCGAACCGTCCGATCCTTCGCATCTTCGACGACCCCGCGGCATCGGCAGAGAAGCCGGATCACCAGATGCGCGGGACGGTTTCGTTCCTGGCGGGATCGGCCGCCGGTGGATACGGCACCGGTTCCGACATGACCACGGCGTTTACCCTGGAGCGTTCCATCTTTTCCGATGGACACCTCGCCTTCAGCGGTGATGTGGGCTATGGCTACGGCTTGCCCGCGGCCGTGGTTCGCAGCAGCTATTCGCACGAGCTGGCGAGCGGATCCACACCAGCGGTTGGACTTACGCTGCGCCGGTTTGCCCCGGCGGATCCGAATCTGCACAACGCCGCGCTGCAGGCCATCACGCTTTCCGCCAGTGACGATTTCAGTGTGGGGGATGTGCTCGAGCTGAAGTTTGGAAGTGAACTGCAGACTATCGAGTTTCTCGGACACCTGAACGCGTTTCGTCCATTCGGAACCGCCGATTTCCACGTTTCGCCGAATACCGTTGTGGAGTACTCGTATACCACGTCGCGTCCCGATCCCCGGACCGAGAAGGGCTTCGACTCCGCTCCCGCAGACCTGAGCGAGTCGAACCCGCGGGTCAGCGTGGTTGGCTTTACGCCCCGGATGGAGGACGCACACCATCAGGAATTCAGCGTCTCGCATCGCGAGGGCAAGAATAATGTGCAGGTGGCATGGTTCTCCGATCGCATCGTGAATCCTGCGCTGACAGGAATTGGCGAGGTCACCTCGGCTGGAGGGTTCGTGCTGCCCGATGTCACCTCCGGGACATTTAATTTCGGCGGACCCAACCTGGATACCAGCGGGCTGCGCGTTGTGGTGCAGCGCAAGTTCGCCTCGGACCTTGCCGCCACGCTGGATTATGCCTACGGCGGCACCCTCGATCTGTCCCGCTCCGACGTCTCGCTGCAGCAATCGCAGCAATGGATCTCGACGGTTCGCCGTCACGCTTTGGCTGCCAAGCTGAGCGGAACTGTTCCTCGCAGCCATACTCGTTGGATCGCTTCTTACCGCTGGGTCAACGGCCAGGCGATCACTCCGGTGGACATGTTCAACACGTCGCCGGGGCAGAGTGATCCTTTCCTGAACATTTTTATCCGGCAACCGATTCCGGCATTTGGCGGACGAATGGAAGCCCTGATCGATAT
>JAICJP010000113.1 GCA_025928375.1 Candidatus Sulfotelmatobacter sp. | reverse complement strand
CTCGACGGCAAAGCCGCGGTCGTTACGGGCGGCGGAAGCGGTATCGGGCAGGCGATTGCCTTGAAATTTGCCGCAAATGGCGCGTCAATTCACGTTTGCGACCTCAACTCGTCGCTGGCAGCCGAGACTTGCAATCAGATCTCTGCCGCAGGTGGAACTGCGTTCTCCCACCAATGCGACGTAACCAATCACAGCGAAGTAAGTACAACATTTGAGCAATTAACGCGCCGCCAGCGAATCGATATCCTGGTTAACAATGCAGGCATTTCGCACATCGGCACGGTCGAGAGCACTACGCCTGAGGATTTTGACCGCATCGTGCAAGTCAACATCAAAGGTTATTACAACTGCATGCGTGCCATTGTGGGCCACATGAAAAGTTCGGGCGGAGGAATCATCCTGAATCTCGCGTCCATTGCGGGGTCGTCCGGTCTGCCGGATCGCTTTGCCTATTCCATGAGCAAGGGCGCCGTCATCGCGATGACCTTCTCTGTTGCCCGGGATTATCTGCCGCACAAAATTCGTTGCAACTGCATTTCTCCGGCCCGGGTGCACACTCCCTTCGTGGATAGCTATCTCGCAAGAACCTATCCCGGCCGCGAACACGAGATGTTTGAAAAGCTGGCGCATGCCCAGCCCATCGGCCGGATGGCGGAGCCGGAGGAAGTCGCATCTCTCGCTCTGTTTTTGTGCTCCAACGAAGCCTCGTTCATTACTGGCGCCGATTATCCGCTGGACGGCGGCTTCTTCAATCTTCGAGGTTAGAGAATGGACCTGCAACTCAAAGACAAAGTCATTATCGTGACCGGAGGCGCCAAGGGGATTGGTGCGGGCATCGTGCAGGCCTGCGCAGCGGAGGGGGCGATTCCCGTCATCGTGGGACGCGACGCGGACGCCGGCAAGCAGGTGCAACATGAAATTCAGAGAAGTGGCGGCCGCTGCGGACTCATCAGTGTCGAGCTTTCGACTCCAGAGAGTTGTTCCGGTTCCGTGGACCAGGTACTCAAGGATTTCGGGCGTCTGGACGCCCTGGTCAACAACGCCGGCCGCAATGACAAAGTCGGGCTTGAGGATGGCAATCCTGACGAATACGTGGCCTCGCTGAAGCGCAACCTCGTGCACTACTACGCCATGGCGCACTACTCGCTGCCGCACCTGAAACGCTCGCGGGGAAGTGTCGTAAATATTGGCTCGAAAACTGCTGTCACGGGACAAGGCAGCACTTCCGGATATGCCTCGTCGAAGGGCGCGATTATGGCGCTCACCCGGGAGTGGGCCGCAGAACTGCTGCCCTACGGAATTCGTGTGAATACCGTGGTTCCAGCCGAAGTCATGACGCCGCTTTACCGCAGTTGGCTCGATACTTTTCCTGATCCGAAGGAGAAGCTGGCCAACATAATTTCCAAAATTCCGCTGGACAAGCGCATGACGACGTCGGAAGAAATTGCCGCCATGGTTGTGTTCCTGATCTCGCCCAAGTCCAGCCATACTACTGGCCAGCATCTGTTCGTGGATGGCGGTTATGTTCACCTGGATCGAGCACTGACCTAGACTCCTCATGAAGACCTTCGCCCCTGAGGCCCAATGACACGACGCTTCTGCATGACGCTTGATCTAAAGGATGATCCCCAGTCGATAGCGGACTACAAGCGCCATCACGATGAGATTTGGCCGGGGGTTACTCGGAGCATCAAAGATTCCGGCATTGAGGACATGGAGATCTACTTGCTTGGGACTCGCATGTTCATGATCATGGAAGTCAATGAGACCTTCTCATTTGAAGCCAAGGCAAAAGCAGACGAACTGAGTCCTATCGTGCAGCGGTGGGAAAAGCTCATGTGGAATTTTCAGGAGGCTCTTCCGCAAGCTAAACCAGGAGAGAAGTGGCTGCCGATGGAACGCATTTTCAAGCTGGAGAAGTAAGACACGGGTAGGTAATCGTCCGACTTCATTTCTCCTGGAAGTGGAGGCGCTTTCCGGCTTTCGTCACGACATGCACACGTCAAGTCAGCGCGATCAGCATGCCGCCGATCTTTCGTAGTCCCTCGCCTCCTCGTACAACATGTCAATCTGCTGCCGATAGCGTTCCTCAATCACCCTGCGGCGAAGCTTTAAGGTCGGCGTCAGTGAGCCGTCGCTGGCCGTGAATTCATCCGCCACGAGCAGGACCTTCTTCAACGTTTCGAATCGCGCCAGTCCGCGATTCACTTCTGCCACAATGTCTTCGTACAGTGCCCTTACTTTGGGATGCTGGACCAGGGCCTCCCGTGAGGAGAATGCAATATCATTGGCCTGAGCCCACTCTTCCAGCAGCGGAAAGTGAGGTGAAATGAGCACCGCGGCAAACTTTCGTCGATCGCCGACCACCACTGCCGTGCCGATGAAAGCATGCAACTTGAGCGAGTTCTCGACAGGTTGCGGAGCGATAAATTTTCCACCCGAGGTTTTCAGCAAATCCTTTTTCCGGTCGGTGACGCTCAAGAATCCGTCTTCATCCAGCATGCCGATATCGCCCGTCTTGAACCATCCATCCACAAACGCGTCCCTGGTTTCCTCACCCCGGTTCCAATAGGCGCGGAAAACAGAAGGTCCGCGAACCAGGATCTCCGAATCCTCAGCGATCCGAACCTCTACGTTCTCCAGCGGTCGACCGACCGTCCCTAATTTGTGAGCCTGCGGATTGTTGACTGCAATCACCGGGGAAGTCTCCGTCAGCCCGTAACCTTCATGGATTCGAATCCCGAGATTGGCATACCATTCGGCAAGCTCCTTGCCCAGAGGCGCACCTCCAGAAATGAACATCTGTACTCGCCCGCCGAGGTGCGCGCGTACCTTGGAATATACCAAGTGGTGGGCCAGTTTCCATTTCAGAGACTTTGGAATATTTCCGGTGAGGATCGTTGGCCGGTGCGCGTTGCCAATCCTGTGAGCCCAGTGATAAATAGCCTGCTTGGCCTTGCCCTGGGCGCTTTTTTCCACCTGCAGGTAAATCTTTTCGTACACGCGCGGAACGGCAACGAAAATCGTCGGGCGCACCTCCCGAAGCGCCTGGGGCAAGTCTTCGAAGAACGGACAATAGGCCAGCGTTACTCCGTGGTAGAGCAGGGCAATATCAACGTGTCGAGCCGTCACATGGGAGAGCGGCAGGAACGACAGGCTGACGTGGCCGGGGCCAACGTCGAACCCTGCAAGCGAATGGCTCACGTTCGATGTCAAATTTCCGTGAGTCAGTTGAACGCCTTTCGACCTGCCGGTAGTGCCTGACGTGTAGATGATGGACGCGAGGTCATCCGGCGTGATGCTCCTTGCCACCCGTTCCAATTCGGGGTCTCGTCCGCTTGGACCCTTGTTCATCAACTGCTTCATGCAAATTGCTTGAGTGCCCCCGATTGCATCCATCACCACAATTCTTTCAACGCCGGTTTGACCCATCGAAAGTACTTTCTTCAGTTGGGTTGCTGTAGAGACGAAAATTACCTTGGCGCCAGAATCGCCAACGATGTAAGCGGATTGCTGAGCGGTCAACGTGGTGTAGATCGGGACCACGGCCGCTCCCAGCAGGAAACAGGCGAAGTCGGTCGTCGCCCACTCCGGGCGGTTTTCGCTCAGAATGGCGACACGGTCTCCTTTACAAATTCCCCAACTGGTCAGTGCTCGGGCCACTCCGGCAACATTCCGATAAAGCTCCTGGGAACTGACGGGAAGCCACGAAGTGGCTCCCCGAGCGAGCATCAACTGCTCTTGCCTGCGGTCCACAATCCGGAAGAATATTTCATTCAGTGTCCGAGGCTCCATAACCGGATCCTCCTCCCTGATCGGTAAACCCATTCGCAGTTCGTTATTGACTCTGGCTGTACTTGCCCCAGCGGAACGTCGGTCCAACCGAGAAGCGAACGTAGTTCTGGCGCGGGGACAAAAGATTTGAGAACAAATGCGTGTTCACCCAGTCCCCGGCAAAGCGGAACCCGACGGTGCGCGAAACATTCAGGTCAAAGCCGGCGCCAAGTCCGAAGAACAGCTTGGTGTCATTCTGGTGTGCGCTGGGTACGGGCAACTGCAGCGCTCCAAAGAGCGGTGCGAGTGCTGGCGGGAAGGTAATGTCTGCCCGTTCATGCATTCCACCGAAGCCGGGGCGAATCAGGAACGTGACTTTCTCCCATTTGCGAATGTAAAACTGCGGACCCGCCGCAAAGGTGTAGGTCAGCGAATTAAATGGCACGTGGATGGATGATGCGGCTCCGGGCAGAAGTTGGTTCACGGCGGGAGCATAGACAGTTTCGGTTCCGGTAATCGTTCCGGCACCGCTGAGAATTCCGAAATCTATGCCGAGGCCCAGCCAGGGCCGGGTCGTAACTCCGAAATCGGCCTCAAATCCGCGCTCTGTCAGGTTGCGGGCCGGACTGATCATGTAATCGAAGCCGGTAAAAAGCGTGTACCGGTTAATGTCTGTCTGTTGGGCGGAGAGTGAAACACCGGAAACAAGAATCAAAAGAGTGCACAGAATGAGAAGTGGTACGCGGCTCATACTTTCACCTCATGGAGTTGATTTTGCGCATGCAGCAGATGCTATTGAGAACAAAGTGATTCCCATATCTCGCAACATCGGCGAGACGTGGGGCACCACGATGTTGCGATCCGAGTCGATGGTGGTGCCGTCTACTCCCGGGCGCTCCGCTAAGCTACGACGACCTCGGTCAGAACGGTCTCCGCACGGGGACTCGGCGCAGGTTCCGGCTTGCGTTTTGCTTCAACTGGCGGAGGCGCGCTCGCGATCGGAATTCGTCGCTCTTCGGCCCCTGCCGGAACGGCCGCGGCTGGCACCGCTCGCCGTTTCCTTTTTGTTTTGTCCTTCTGCGGCGGCCTGAGACCGACCGCTTCTCGCAGTTCTGTGAAACTGATTTGTAACAATTTTTCCATTCGTTTCAGGTCTGGCGCGGCATGTACATCCCCGCTGAACCCGAAATAGATCCTGCCGTCGTAGCTGAGGATGGCGCAATTCACCGCCATTTCCCCGCCCACAGGAACGTATGGATACCACTCCAGCATCTTGTGCCCCAGAAGGTACAGCGGAGATTGTGGTCCGGGCACATTTGTGCAAACCAGATTGAACGGAGTGATCGGCAACTGGCTCGCGATAGGTCCCGCTAATCCTTGTACGGAAGTGGGGAATATGCCAATGAGCCCGCCAGCCAGGCTTACGAGTTCGGCAGCATGCACGTGTTTCAGGAATTCCGTGCGCTTGTGGACGGCGGCCAGCAATTTTCGCGGCTGCCGAATACTCAAAGGCACCGTGACCGGCACCAACGAGATGCGGTTGCCCAGCTGTGCAGGGTCCTCGTTGCCGCGCAGATTTACTGGGACCATCATGCGAAACAGCCGCCCTTTTACTGGATCGCCGTGCAGTTCACAATAGCGCCGGATCGTCGCCGTCACGATCGCCAGAATTACATCGTTGACACTGGTGCCGCATTTCTTGCGGATGGCTTTGACCTGATCCAGGGGAATCGCCGTATAAGCAAATTTCTGCGGTCCTCGATAAATCACATTGAATCGCAGCCGCTCCGTGAACGCGGTAATTTCGGGGAACAGGTCAGCGAATTCGTCGGGTTCGACGCTTCCCCCGTTCGCAGCCAACCTCTCCGCCATGCTCAGTACGTCCGTCATCGCCGAGAGGATCCGCTTCACGAAATCTGCATACGAATCGACGAAACCCGTTGACAATGAGCTCAACGCGTCTCGCCGTCGCGGAACTTGAAACTTCACCTTTCGTCGGGGTGGCGGCGGAGCGTCAGGATTGGCATCCAGGAGCAGGTTCACGATGCCCACCCCGGCTATGCCGTCCGCGAGGCAGTGATGCAGGCGAATGATGAGTCCCGTTCGATTGCCTTTCAGGCCGCGCACTAGCGTCAGGTCCCACAAGGGATGCCGGCGATCCATCATCGTACTGAACAGTTTCCCGGCAAGCGCTTTCAGTTCCGTTTCCGTGCCATACCGGAGCTTCACTTCGCGCATGTGGCGCCGGATATCGAACTGCGGGTCGTATTCCCAACTGGGTAGTCCCACCCCGAACGGCGGCGCCATCACGTACTTCATGTAGCGAGGTAGAAGCGGCAGTTTCGCTTCCACGAAGCGAACGCAATCCTCAAACGACACCTCTCCTTCGAAGCTGCATACGCTGGCTACATTGAGCGGCATGCCCTCGCGCTCGAGGTGCAGAAACACCGTGTCCCCCCAGGAAAGGCGGTCACTCTGGGAACCATTCCGCATGAGAACTCCCCCTCAATTCTCGAAGGAAAAGCGTGAAGTCAGCCGCGCCAGCTTCAATGTCTTGTACACGTTTACGCTCACACCACGCAGAGCCACTTTGGTCTTCTTATCTTCCGCTCTGTGGCCAAACCTCTGTACGGCTTGAAGCCCAGGGGAGTCAATGCGGGTCACACCAGAGAAGTCCAAGGCAAGCTCCTGCCGTGCGTCAAGGCTCTCTTCCGCTTGCTTCAAATCCGCGATGACATTGTTCGCGTCGATTTTCAAGCACAACGTGTTCGTTTCCATGTAGACCATCCAAAAATGCTAAACAGCTTGTGGCTGAACTGCTGCCAACCGGGCGGTTCCCCGGCCTTCATAAGCTTTCCAGAAAAGCTCGACCAGTTCCTGCATCAAGGGCATGCGCGGATTCGAGCGCCACGAGGGATCGTCGAAGGCCGCCTTGACCATTTCCGGGATAGCACGTTCGAACTCATCTCGTGGAATTCCCAGCTCCGCGATAGAACGCGGGAATCCGAGTTGATCCAGCAACTGTTCCGTCGCTGCAATCAACTTCTCGACCTTTTCCTGCAACGTCTGGCCACCCAGGCCCAGCAAGTCGGCTACGGTCGCATACTTTTTGTGGGCTATATAGCCCTTCGTGTACGGCGATGGCATGAATTTAGTGGGAACGGCCGCATTGTAGGCCATCACGTGCGGCAGCATGAGAGCGTTTGCTTTTCCGTGCGAAACGTGAAAACGGGCTCCGAATGCATGTGCCAAGGCGTGATTCACTCCCACCGATGCATTCGAGAATGCCATCGCAGCAATGCAGGCGGCATTGTGCATCATGCAACGCGCCTCTTCGTCGTGCGGGTGCGCAAAGGCGGTTGGTAGGTACTTGAAGACCAATCGAATCGCCTGCATGGCGTTGGCATCAGTGTAAGCCGAAGCGTAATTCGAAACACCGGCCTCTAAGGCGTGGGTCAGGCAGTCGATGCCAGTATCTGCGGTAAGCCCCTTAGGCATGGACATCACAAACTGGGGATCGACAATGGCCACGTCTGGAGTCAAGGAGTAGTCCGCGAGAGTCACCTTGCGTCCACGATCCTTATCCGTCAGCACCGCGAAGGGGGTCACCTCGCTGCCGGTGCCGCTCGTGGTAGGAATCGCTACCAACCGTGCGCGCTGCGCTCTTCCTTTGGGATATTCAATGACTCGCTTCCGCAAGTCCAGAAACGGCGCGGCAAGCTCTTCGAGGTCCGCTTCCGGAGACTCGTACTTCAGCTTCATGATCTTCGCGGCATCGATCATCGATCCCCCGCCTAACGCGATGATCTGGTCGGCCTGGTAAAAATTCAGAGCCTCAACCCCCTGCTCGATCACTTTCACCTCAGGCTCCGCATCCGGGATGATGCACACGTGGACATGAGTCTTGGGACACATGTGCCGCCGCACGATGTCCACGTGGCCAAACTGCTCTAAGGCCGGATTTGTGACGATGATCGTTGTCTCGGAAGGGAACTGGCTCAGGTTTTCCACCGCGTTCATGTTGAAGAAAATCTGATTGGGAACTCGGAACCACATATGATTTTGTGTCCTGCGAGCAACGCGCTTGATGTTGAGATAGTGCTGGATATTGACGTTATCCGTCGTGCTGTTGCCTCCACCCGTCCCGCAGCCAAATGAGAAGGTGGGCACAAGATCGTTGTAAACCGCTCCCAAAGCACCAATCGCTCCGGGAGAGTTCACAATGATCCGGCCCGCGTTAATCAAGTTCCCAAACTCGCGGATCACTTGCTCGTTGCGCGAGAAGATGACAGCGGTGTGCCCCAGACCACCGGCATGGTTCACATCGATGCAGGTCTTCAGCGCTTCTGAAACCGACTTTGCCCGGTACACCGCAAGCACGGGGAACAGCTTCTCGACCGATAAAGGATGCTCGCGTCCTACACCGTGAATTTCGGCAATCAGCAGCTTGGTGTTCGGCTTGACCGAGAGACCAACGAACCGGGCAATATCGGTTGCCTTTTGTCCCACAGCCATGGGCTGCATGAATCCGGTCTGGGGATCGATCACCGTTCGTTCCAGCAGCTTCGTTTCTTTCTCGTTACAGAGGTGTGCGCCCAGTTCCGCGAACTTCTGCAAAGCCGCATCGTAGGTCTCGTCGTCAATCACCACGGTCTGCTCGGAGGCGCAGATCGTCCCGTTGTCGAAGGTCTTGGAAATGATGATGTCCACGATGGCTGTATTCAGGTCGCCGGTCTTCTCCAGATAAACGGGAGTATTTCCCGGGCCTACGCCTAACGCGGGTTTGCCTGAACTATAAGCTGCTGTTACTACTCCCGGCCCCCCCGTTGCATCAATCAATCCGACATCCTTGTGGTGCATGAGATAGGCATTGTCGGGCAACGTGGGAGATTCCACGCAGGTAAACACGCCCTCAGGTGCGCCGTGCTTTACCGCGGTTTCGCGCATGATCCTCACGGCTTCGGCGCAGCAGCGCCACGCCTTGGGATGGGGGCTGAAGATCACCGCGTTCCGCGTCTTGATTGCGACAATGCACTTGAACAGCACGGTCGACGTCGGATTCGTGATCGGGGTGAGAGAGAACAGAACACCGATCGGTTCAGCCATCTCCAGCACATTGCGCTCCGGGATGTCACGAATCACCCCCACTGTGCGCTTGTCTTTTATGTGGTTGTAAACGAATTCGCAGGCCACCATGTTCTTGATGACCTTATCTTCCATTACCCCAAGCCGGGTCTCTTCCACAGCGAGACGCGCCAGGTGCTGCGCTTGCTCGAGCCCGGCGAGAACCATGGCTTTGACGATGCGGTCGACATCTTCCTGAGTGAATTGGGTAAACACCGCGGCGGCAATCCTGGCTTGGCTGACTAGGGATTCCAGATAGGCGATTCGTTCTGCGCTCGGGCCTTCGGCGGGCAGCGGAAGTTGAGCCCGCTCTTTACGTTCAGTGGCTATCATCACTACCTCCCTCGCGTGCTGCGGGGATTGATCCCAGGCGCGTGTGTGCTGGAAGAAGGCATCCGGCGAAAGGGCTGGAACGTCCCGTGCCGCCCGTCCGACTCGCGGCGACACTCTATCTCACCCTCGATTCTCACAGTAAAGCCCCAGACCGGGCATCGGTCAGCAACGCCTGTCACGCTTCATTGTGATGGATATCACACAAGGTCGTTGGACCCGTTTGATCTCAAGCTAGAAGACTAAGCAGCACGTATGGCTGAAGGGAATTGCGCCGTGTCGTCCCATGTTGTGCTACTGGCGGGCGGGATGAAACTCATCGCGCGCTCTGAGAGCGCAGTGATCGTCAGGCTGGGATTCACACCGAGGTTCGCTCCCAGCACCGAACCATCGCAAATGTACATGTTGCGATACCCGAAGACGCGATGCCGGCTGTCAACCACACCTCGGTCTGGAGAATCGGCCATGACGCATCCTCCAATGCAGTGCGCCGTCCCCGGCACATCGAAGAGGATTTCGGGCAGCATGCTCATGGCTGCGCCGCCCGCGATCTTGGCGAACTTGGATGCAAACTGGTTCGCCTTTGGGATATAAGTCGCGATGCGCTCGCCGTGACTCGAGAGCATCTTCCGAAATGGCCAGAACCAGTGCCGTTTCCAGCGCATTTCTATCTCTCCCTCCACCGCCTGCATGCACAGAAGAATGGTGGATTCCCGCGCCCAGCCCCACAGCCGAAAAAGGCGCAGAGTTCGAAGCGGATGGAGAGTCAGCGAACTTAAGACGTTCCATGCCCATAGCGCGATGCGCTGCGCCCCAGGCTTACCATCGGTAAGCATGGTTGTCAGAAGGCCCATCACGTCGGCGCCATTTGGATAACGCACCGCTTCAATGTGCGTATGCTCGTCGATGTAAATCCCAGATCCGATCGCGATACCCTGCGAAAGATCGTCGGCGCAATTCGGCACTCGCGCTCCAATAATGGACTCCGAGTTGGTGCGCACATGCTTGCCGACGGTCGCGCTGACGGCGGGTAGTGATCCATTCTCCTTCAGCCCGAAAAGCAATTCCATGGTTCCTAGCGCCGACGCGGAGAAGACTACCCCTCGACAGGAAACTTTCTGGGCATGCCGCCGGATCCAACTCGTCGACCTGATGGTCTCGACCTTGTACCCGCAGGCGCCATCCTCTGCGCCTGAAAGTGGCTTTACGTCGACAACTTTGGCTTCGGGAAGGATTCGTGCTCCGTGCTTCTCGGCCAGGTATAGGTAATTCAAATCCAGCGTGTTCTTCGCGCCGTAACGGCAACCCATCATGCAACCACCGCAACCGCTGCAGGTGCCTCGAGGCGGCCCTTCGCCGCCGAAGAATGGGTCTGCCATTGGATGGTTCACTGCCTCGCCGTTGGATGCTTGCAGGATGCCAACCCGGGTAGGGTAGAACGTATGTCCACAGCCGGTCGCATCAGCCGTGTGCTTCAACAGGTGATCAGCGGTGGCCAAGATTTTGTTTTCCGTGACGCCCAGCATGCGCGACGCACTCTGATAGTGCGCTGGCATTTCAGCCGTCCAGGCCGCCAGGCCGCGCCAGGTCCCCGCCTGCCAAACGTGATCCGGGGCGGGGAGCAGGGTAGCAGCGTAAGTTATAGATCCGCCTCCCACCGCGCACCCGTGGAAGATGGTTGCATGGCGGAACAGTCGCATGTTAAAGAAACCACGCAGACCGAGACTGGGCCGCCAGAACCAGCGATGGATAGACCAACTGGTGCGAGGAAAAGATTGGGGCGCCCAGCGGCGTCCCATCTCAATAACAGCAACTCGATAGCCTTTTTCAGTAAGCCGTAACGCCGAAACGCTGCCACCGAACCCGGATCCGATCACGATGAAATCGAAATCGAACCGATCGCCGACGCTTTCCATAACTGCTACGCTCTGCTTCCGTGCTGGGCGGAGGCAGCCTTATGCGACCAGATACTTGCCGCTCTCAATGACCTTCTGCGCGATCGCTTGCCGAAGTGCCACAATATTGAACGGCTCATACTTGCAGAGTCTCCGGAGAATCGCGAATTGCGACCGCAGCATGTCTCCCTCGGCGCAGGCAGCAATCACCATCTTGGCCGCGCTCTCGATCCTGTCCATTGCGCCCGACAGGTACACGCGCGTCATGTTCAGGGCATGCTTTGAAGTCTCTTCGTTCTTCATGGCCAGCTTTTGGGCACGCAGAACTGCAGACTCCATCGCATATGTCTCAATCGTCATGTTTGCAATTGCACCCATGATCTCCTGCTGATCCTGGATCGCCTGCATGTATTTCTGGGTTGCAATGCCGGCGGCGAACAGCCCTATCTTCTTGGCGGTGGTCACCAGCTTTCGCTCCTGCGCCAGTGGCCCGTCGCTCATCTCGTCCGAGGTTCCCGATAACACGTCGTCCATCAGCTTCTTGATGGCTGGCATGAGCGGCAGTTGCCCGCTCATGGCGCGCTTGAGCAGGAACCCGGTAATGAGCAGCCGGTTGATCTCGTTCGTGCCCTCAAAAATGCGATTGACACGAACGTCGCGGTAATTGCGCTCGGCAGGATATTCTTCCACGAAGCCGTATCCGCCGTAGATTTGCACGGATTCGTCCACCACGTAATCGATGAACTCCGATCCCCAGATCTTCAGGATGGAGCATTCGACCGCATACTCGTCGATGACCTTGCGAACTTGCGCCATGTTCTCGTGCTCTGCGCCAAGTTGCGCGATGGCATGGTCCATCATGCCAACGGTTCTGTATGCCATAGCTTCGCCGGTGAAGATTCCTGCAGCCATATTGGCGATTTTTTCACGAATCAAACCAAAGTCGGCGATCACCTTGCCAAATGCTTTGCGCTGCTTGGCGTAGGCGATGGCGCTCTCGAT
>JAICJP010000192.1 GCA_025928375.1 Candidatus Sulfotelmatobacter sp. | reverse complement strand
TTCCAGATTGCGCTGAATCGAATCCACGTTTCCCAGCGCCTGCTTCTTGTACGATCCGTCCGTCTTCCACTTCTCAATCCGCAGCTTCTGCAAGTCGCCTTGGGTCTTCTTGGAAGTATCCTCCAGTTGCGTCAGCATGCCATTCAGTTGCGTCACCGACGCATACGACACTGGCGAACTACCCTGGCCGTTCGCAGGGACTGCTACCGGTGATGGCCCTGATTGCGCCAGCGCTACCACGCCAGCGAACAGGAAAGAAGCGGAGGAGAGAAGAAGGTTGCGTTTCATTTCGATCGGTTGATTTTGCGGCACTAGAATACTACAAGGATACCCTTGTAGCGCATCGGGTCAATCCCCCACCGCCCCGAGGGCACGTGCGACGCGGTCGCAGGAACCTGTTGCTCTTGTTCTTCGCTACGGAAAGCTGTCTCCAGATCCATTCGACTCCCGACACAATCCGCATCATAATGAGAGACGTCGCAACGAATATGCCTCGGCTCTGTCATACTCTAGTCTTTACACTGTTGTTATCCGCGCTGCTGGGGCCCGCGGCTTTGGCGCAGGAGGGCTCCCGCCGCCTCATCCTCAAAGATGGCTCCTATCAGTCGGTCACGAAGTATGAAGTGAAGGGCGACCGCGTCCGCTATTACAGCTCTGAGCGTGAAGAATGGGAAGAGATCCCCAATTCTCTCGTCGACTGGTCCGCTACCGACAAGTATGAAAAAGATCGCGCCGCTTCAGCTGCAGCGCCCGAGGCTGTCCAGCTTGACAAAGAGCTCGAGCACGAAAATGAACTTGCCGAGGCCCAACTCCCGCAAGTCGCCCCCGGCCTACGCATCCCCATGCGGGACGGAGTCTTCCTTCTCGACACCTTCCAGGGCGAACCGCAACTGGTGGAAGTTCAACAAAATGTCAGCGACGTCAACCGCGACACCAAGGGAAACATCTTGCGTGGCGCCATCAATCCCGTCGCTGGGATCAAAGCCTCCATTGAACTCGATGGCCCACACGCCAAGCTCCAATCCCACGCTGCCATCCCATCGCTATACATGAACGTGGAAACCGACCCCGCCGTGCCGCAACCGGAGCAGAGCCAACAACCAGAGCGCTTCCGGATTCTGCGAGCCCAGGTCAAGGGCAATAAGCGTGTTTTGGGCGACGTCAAGCGCCAGGTCACGGGAAAGGTCAGCCAGGAGCAGCACCTTGTCAAGACCACCATCACTCGCCTGCAAGGTGGATGGCTGAAGATCACGCCCACCGAACCCCTCCTCCCCGGAGAATACGCCGTCGTAGAAATGATGGGAAAAGAAGGAATGAACCTCTATGTCTGGGATTTCGGCGTCAATCCCAAAGCTCCTGCCAATGTGAACCCGTGGAAGCCAGAGATCAAGACAGCAACTGAACCCGGTAAGGCAAAAGCTCAGTAATCAAGCCGGGCTGCAGTCAGGTGAGAAGACCCACACAGCTACTCTTCCAGCATCCCCCGCTGCGCCACTCCAATATTGTCCCGCGTGGAATTCTTCACCATGTACATCATCCCGTCGGCCTGGCGGATGACATCATGCGCCGTGCGCGCATCGTGCGGAAAGGTGGAAAGTCCAATCGATGCCCGCACATTCAGATTCAGGCCCTCTTCCTTGCAGAAAGTGCTGGCGCGCAGGCCATCTCTCAAGCGCCGCGCGACCACTAGTGCCTGGTCCTTGCCCGTCTGTGGCAACAGCACCACAAACTCGTCGCCGCCGTAACGGAAGGCAAAGTCGATCAAGCGCAACTGTGCTTTGATCAGATATCCTATCTCGGCCAGCAGCTTGCTCCCGATCAGGTGTCCATAGGTATCGTTCACTGCCTTGAAGTGATCCAGGTCGATGAACAGAACGCTGAATTCGTACCCAAACCGGGACGACCGGTAAACTTCCGTCTCCAGCGTCTTGTACAAATGCCGGGCGTTATACAGCCCGGTGCAGTCATCGGTGATAGTGAGTTCCTGGATCTTCTCCACCCAACGCGCATTCTCGATCGCGATGGCCGCGTAATCACAAAGCGCCTGCAGGAAAAACAGTTCCGGCTCCTTGAACCGCTCCATGTCCACGTTGACCAGCTGAATGACGCCCAGCACTCGCAACTTCGATCGCAGCGGGACACAAATCATCGAGCGCGTCTCCCACTTGGTCGTGTCATCCACACGACTCGCAAAGAATGGGTCGTTGCGCACATCCGGCACCACGCGCGCGTCCCCGTGCTTGGCCACCCAGCCCGCAATCCCCTCGCCCATCTTCAAACGAACATTCTTCAACGCCTCCGCCTTGTCGCCAACGGCAATCGCAAAATAAAGATCGTCCTGTTTCTCGTCCACCATCAGCAACGACCACGTATCTGGACGGAAGTACTCCGCCATCTTGTCCATGATGGTTTGCAGAATCGAGTCAAGGTCGAGCGACGACGTGAGCGCCTTCGCCACGTCATGAAAGATGGTCAATTCCTGGCTCTGGCGGGTCAATTGAGTACCGGCCTCAGGCATGAAAATCCCGTTTGTTCTCCGTTGGATGGGTGACGTTCAAAAAATTATATGTGGCCCATTCATAAGCCAGCAATGAACGTTGGTAACGTACCTATAAAGCCAACGTCCACAAGTGCTTCGAGGCTGACCCTGGCCCCTGATCCCTATCCCCTGATCTTCTTTCTCACGGTTTAGCAATCTCAATGGCGGTGAGTTCTATAATTAAACGGCAAATGAAGATTCTCTTATCTCTGCTCCTGCTGATTCCCTTCGCTCACACGCAGACCCCAGATCCTCATTCGGTTCCCGTAGTAGATGCCGGATTGGGCTCCTGCTCCGCCGACTTCACCATTGGCGACACCGATAACAAGCCCGTCTATTCCGCTAAAGTGAAGGTTCACATCGCCTACGGATTCGGCAGCTTCCATAAGCTCGATCTCGAAGTCGGGACCAACGTCGATGGCAAAGCCCGCTTCACCGGCCTGCCAGAGCGCGTCAAGAAGGGACTCTTCTTCGAAGCCTCCGAAGGCGACCGCACCGGCAACGCCTTCGACGATCCCGAGAAGACGTGCAAAGCCCAATTCCCAGTCACGCTGCGGAAATCTGTCCAGCAGACGCAGTCCCCCTAACCCGGCGCGCGGACCAGAATGCAGCCACTTTGAACTTGCAACATTGAGCTCTGCTACAATCCCGGCGTGAAAAGACGAACCCTCCTCAAGACCCTTCCTGCGGCCGCCTTGCTTGCGCCGTCACTTTGGAGCGAAGCACAAGACGGTGGACCCCGGCACGCCCAAGCTTCAACCGGCGTCTACGAGCTTCGCGTCTACCACACAGCTCCGGGGAAATTACCAGACCTGCTGGCGCGCTTCCGGGAACATACCATCAAGATTTTTGACCAGCACGGGATGAAGAGCATCGCCTACTGGGTTCCAACCGACGAACCAGAAAAGAGCAACACGCTGATCTACATCCTTTACCATCCCAGCCGCGAAGCAGCGGCCGCGAACTGGAAATCATTTCAAGACGATCCCAACTGGAAAAGCGTAAAGGAGAAATCCGAGGCGAACGGCAACATCGTCGAAAAAGTCGATTCCACGTATATGGCTCTGGCCGACTTTTCTCCGCCGCTTCGCTAGCCGTCCCCGACCGATCAAGCTACCGGCTACGCTGCTTTGACCGTTACTTCTGCTGTTTCGGCGTTTGCATGAGCCATGTCTTCCCCTGCAACGGGCTCCAGCACCGATCGCCCATCGTGCCCGTGCACCCGTAGCAGATCAGAGACCGACGCGAATACCTCGGTGCTCGACACGCCCGATGTATTGGCTCCCCGGTTCCAGTGCAAGACGGCCGCGCCGTCATCGAACTCGGCCACCTGCGCCACCCGCCCACACCCGCTGTTGCCGGACACATCTTCGTGTCGCCGCAAGTAGTAAGTCTTCATGCTGATGCGCTCCTGACCCTTATCGCCGCCGCGAGCCTGAACCCGTGCGCACGGCCTTCGACGACCGGCTCAGCGGAACCTCATCCAGTAGCACACCCTCCGATTCGCCTTGCCTAGGCACATTCCTCAGCTTGCGCACCAACGCCAGACGCTTGTACGGGTCTTTCTCCAGCATGGCGTCGACATACAAATCCAGCCAGCTCTTGCCATCGTTATTCATGTTTGCCGTTTACGGCGAGTGGCGCGCATGCGCCTTCTGGCGCCTCCGGAAACACCCAAGGAGGGGCACACCCCAAGCCGCTACTTCGCTCCTTACCAGTTAAGGATGCATTTTCCCGGGAAAAGTTGCGCCTCCAAAACCCGCCCCATTCAGGAATTTGCAGCCAGTGCACCCGCAGCACCACCTCCAATCGCCCGCGTTCATTTGAATTTGGGACCTCAACTCAGTGGTTACCCCGCCCTTGACCTCTTGGCTGTAGCCACTCGGCTCGGCTTGTCCTATGATGTTCCCATCCCGGCCGCGACGAACCCCATGGGCGAATTCGGAGAAAAGTTTCGCAAGGCCCGCGAGAAGAAAGAACTCTCGCTCGACGACGTTTCCAACGTCACCAAGATCAGCTCCCGCATGTTGCGCGCCATCGAGGAAGAACATTTCGACGATCTTCCTGGCGGCGTCTTCAATAAAGGCTTCATCCGCGCCTATGCCAAGCACCTCGGTCTCGACTCCGAAGAGGCCGTCACCGATTACCTGGCGTCCCTTCGCCAAGCCCAGATTGATGCGCAGGAAGTTTGGGATCCCCAGCCCCCTTCCCCCGCTCCCTCGGGTAAGAATGGGAAGCCGGGGCCAAAAGACGCATCCAAAGCCGCCGCGAAACCTGCAACCGGCAAAGCTCCTGCCCCGGTTGAAATCGAAGAACTTCCCGACCTGCAACTCCCCCGCGCGCAAGACGTCCATGCCGCGCGAAAAGAATTTTTAAACCAGAGTTCCAGCGGTACGCCGTGGCGAATCGTGCTGGCTGCCGCCCTGGTTGCCGGCTTGGGAATTTCTCTCTGGGTGCGCCATTCCAGCAGGACGCACGCGGCTGGCACCTCGAACACTAGCGTACCCGCGACGGCGGTCGCTCAGGCGGCGGTGCCCGCGCCTGTTTCCGCTCCAGTGAGCGCAACCTCGCCGCCGACCGCGTCAGCGACCTCAACTTCTAGAGCGGCGGTAAATCCAACTGCGCCGCCCGCCACGACAAACTCTCCCGCGCAGACCTCTCCGCAGCCTTCTCCAAAGCCGCCGGAGCCCGATGCGACTGACGTCACGGTGACGAACCTCGGGAAGTCCAGTTCCAAGCCGGCGCAAAAGACCGCTCTGGCTTTGTCGCTGGTCATCCGTGCGACCGAGAACTCCTGGGTTTCAGCATCCGCTGATGGCCAACTCGTAACCGAGGAAACTCTCATTGCGCCGGCCCATACCTCCATTCGCGCGGCGCGTGAAATCAGCGTTCGCGTGGGCAATGCCGCCGGAGTTTCGTTCATCTTCAACGGCCAGGAGATTGCCACCCAAGGCGCCGAAGCCGAAGTGCGGAACTACACTTTCGATTCCAGCGGCATGCATATCGCTTCGCCCGTCACAGCAGTGCCGTGACCTAAAGTTGCCGGCTTAGTCTTCGGCCTGAACACCGGGGGAGCGAAAGAGCAGCATTCACCACACACGGTACCCCCGAGGCTCCTCACCGAAGGGCGTAATGGGTTTTGAGGATTGCAGTTATCGCCTTTGGGTAGCGCAGCGGTTTACCGCTGCGATCAAAGCGCTCATAAAATCCCCCGGCTTCAGCCGCTGAGGTGCACTGCCGGAAAGGTTTGAGGCCAGCTTTGAGGATGACAGCTATGGCGACAGGGAAGGATGGAGAGCGGAGATTCGACTAAAAAACAATCTCTTGATGCTGAGAGCACGAATGCCCAGCCTCGAAAAAGCCCGAAGGCTGGGGCAACCAAGATCGTGATGATACACGAGGGAGCAAAACTGGGGCGTCGCTACGTCATGGCCGCCCGATTGGCTTCGGGAACAGCGAGGCCTAACGATCGCACGATTTCTGCCAGCGCTCCGAGGAACGCCTCGCTTCCCTTGTCGAGAGCCAGTCGCGATTTTTCCAGGAAGGCGCAGGCGCCATCCTGCCGCAGGCGCTCTGCATTCTTGTTCGATAAACCGGTAAAGATCACTACCGCAATCCCCGCCGTCGTGGGATCGCTTTTTAATCCCTTCAGCACTTCCGGACCTGTCATCTTGGGCAACAGCATATCCAGAAGAATGACGTCCGGCTTCTCGCGCTTGGCGCGTTCCAGCACGCTGGGTCCGTCCTCGGCCGTGCTCACCTGATAGCCGGCGCGCGCCAGAGCACGTTCCGTTGCCATCCTCAGGAACTTGCTGTCATCGACCAGCAAAATCTTCGTCATCGCACAACTCTCCGGTGGCCAACCCGCGTGTGCGATTTTTGGCGCGGGCCGGCGGACTGTCTTATTGGTTATCGGCAGAGTTGGCGCGAACTTAAGCGCGAGGGAGATTCAGACAGGATACGATTGCCGCCGAGGTCGGCGAAATTCGATCGCGCTTCGCGCGCCCCCGGACGAGGCGGCCGGGGTTACACTTCAGCGCTTTTGTTTCGCGTTCGCGATTAGGGTCTTCACTGCCGTGCGGCAGGCGTCGCGCAATTCGCCCTCATGCCCATCCGGAAGTGACTTGCTGAGCAGGAGCATGGTCATTCCGTGGAGCAGCGACCATAACTGCAACGCTAATTCGGTGTGATCGTCCGGCGTCCCTCCGGCTTCTTTGGCCGCCATCTGTTCGACCAGGCCAAAGTTAGGTCGCGATTCGCGGATGGGCAGTCGCTTCTTGCCTCCTGTCCTCCGATTCAGCAGAGCCGCATACGAATAGAAAAGCTCATACTCATGAGGCATCTTGAGGGCGAAATCTACGTACGCTTCCGCCATCTCCTCCAGGCTCTGCCGCTGCTCAAAGTAGCCCCGGATCCGGGCCACGATGCGGAGCAACAATCCGCGGATGAGATCTTCGCGGTTCTTGAATCGCCGGTAAACTGCGGGAGTATTGGTGCGCGCTGCCTGCGCAACCGCGCGCATGGTGAGAGCCTGCTCGCCCCCTCGGCGCCAGAGCACATCCGCCGCATGCAGAATGCGTCCTTCCAGTTCGGGGTCAGGTTGCCGGGGCATGCTTCCTCCTTGCCAGCCGCAATGTTACACGGCAAACATTTCGTTTACAATGTAGACGTAACATTGTTACAGCAACTAGGAACCCTTTCCCGCAGCAGCGTCTGTCAACTTCCATCTTAATTAATCCTCACAATCCGAGGTTTGCGCGGCTGCACTCCGGGGTAATCAGAATTCTTATTATTTCGTTGACAGTGTACATATAACGTCGTATAACCAATGCAATGGTCAGGCAGTTCCCCTGCACAATCTCCGCCTTGCCAATTCAGGAGTGTAAGAGATGTCTGTAGATTCCAGCGACGCGGTTCAGCAGATGAACTCCGAGTTGCAGCACGCGCAACTGGAACTGCTGAGCGCGCACTGTGCCGTACACCAGCTTCGACTGCACTACTCTGTCAATGAACTGGCCCGCTTTGGTCGCCGCGACGTGGTTCGCAAATCCGCTGAGGCTGCCAGTGCTTTGCACGCTTTTTATTCGCGTATCGAGAGCAACAGTTCGCACTGTGAACCTCTGGCCAGTCTGCCCGAGCCCACGACGGAACAGCTGGCCCAAGCGGTGGAGTGGCTTGTTTCCTACTTGCAGCAGCAGCGCGATTTACATCTTCCCGTCTGCAGCGCGCTGACCCCACAGCACATATCCATGCTGCGCCCGCATTTTTCTTATCTGCTGCTGGCGAAGACTCGTGTGTTCGAATTGCACGGTGCCCGGCTAGCTCCCCCGGAATTTTTTGAGCAAATCCGTGCCGCCGGGTTCGAACCTCCGGCTATCACTCATATGGACTCCGTCACGTTCGGAGATGTGATTGTCTTCAACCAGCATTTGACGTTGCGCGCGTTGTTTCACGCGCTGGTGCACTCGGCCCAAATCCAGCTTCTGGGATTGCGCCGTTACGCCGAACTGTGGGTCCAGAGCTTCGTCAAAACGAGAACGCATTTCACGGTGCCTTTGGAGGTCCATGCCTTTACGCTCTCTTCGAAGTTCCTTAGCCCTCTGACGGAAAAGTTTTCCGTCGAAGAACAGATTTTGCGCTGGAAAGATGAGGGACGCTACTAACTCGCGACATTTGTGAGTCATAGCGAACTTC
>JAICJP010000365.1 GCA_025928375.1 Candidatus Sulfotelmatobacter sp. | reverse complement strand
GCGAAAACTTACCCGCTGGCAGACGCTCCGCACGCACATGCCGACATGGAGCGCCGGAAACTCACGGGAAAGTTGTTGCTGATCCCCTAATCCAAATTCCTCGCGAAAACCACAGACAGCGTCTGCCGCCGTGCAGTCGGACCACAGCCCTAAATAGCTTCGTGTCTCTTTAGGATCTGCGGTTGTAGTTCCTGGCATAGCCCGGGACTGACCGGTTCGGATCCAGTTGCGGATCGTTGATCGGACTTCCTGCCTTGATCTCCAGTGGAATGACTCCCGCCCAGGTGGGGAACGAATAATCTTCCGCATCGTCAATCGGTGGGCCGCTACGCACCTTTGCGGAATACTCTTCGATGGGCACTCGCAGGACAGACGTCGCCTTCAGTTCGCGTTCGTTAGGCTGGCGCGAATCGTCCCAGCGCCCGCGAAGGATGTGCTCCGACAAGACGCGCAGCGCAACAAGCTTTTCTTCGGGATCGTCCACCAGCGTCGCTTTTCCCAAAACTATGACCGAGCGGTAATTCATGGAGTGATTGAAGACCGAGCGCGCGAGTACGAGGCCGTCCAGCAGCGTGACGGTAATGCACACTGGCACTCCTTCTTTCATCTGACGCAACATGCGGCTCGCGGCGGATCCGTGAATATACAGATTTGCTTCCTTGCGCCCGTACGAGGTCGGAATGACGAATGGCTGGCCATCCACGGTGAACCCAACATGGCATAGAAAGCCCTCGTCAAGGATGCGGTACACAGTTTCCCGGTCGTACACGGCACGGTCAGGCTCGCGCACCACACGAGTGCGCGCGGTTGGCAGTCCAGTTTCAGACATGAAGGGAACAACTCCGGCAAGCGCCAAGGGTGAATAAGAAGAAAGTTTAACATCAGGCATCGAAAGAGCCTTGTGCACGAGCCGTCCGCAAGTTCTGATCCCCGTCCCCCGATCCCTAGTCCCTGTTTCTGAATGCCTCAGAGTCACCCGTTGAAACCAAGATAGAGGGTCCATCCCCAATTCCCAGCCCATGGCTCCTGAGCACTGATGCACGTATAAGGGCATTCGTCCCTACACGAGCGGTTCTATCCCAGCCACTGCGGATTCTGATAAGTTCCGTCGAAATTGTGTGTGGTCTTGTACTGCTCGAACTCCCCTTTCGCCGCCGCCGGAGCGGTCTTCGCAAGGACACTGGACACCTCTCCCGAACTCATAGGCTTGAAAGCCTTCGCCGCGCCAATCGCCTGCTGCAATATTTGCAAAGAGTCGCATCCCGTGATCACGACGCTGGTCGGCAGGTTCATGGCATAGTGCAGGCACTCGATCGGGCTTGCGGTTTTGCTTTTGAGAATAATTTTGTCGCCCATCGGCTTCATCCCCAGCACTCCGATGTTGTGCTTCAACAGAACGGGCAGGACCTTTTTCTCGAAGCTGTCGTAGTGCGCATCCATGACATTCAACGGCATCTGCACGGCATCGAAGGTAAAGTCATGCGCGAATGCGGTGTTGAGCATTTTCAGATGAATTTCAGGGCTCTTATGCCCGGTGAATCCGATGTAGCGCACTTTGCCTTGCTTCTTGGCCTCAATCACCGCCTCCATGCCGCCGCCTTTCGCGAAGATGCGATCGGGATCGGTATCCCGAATGACCTCATGAAACTGCAACAGGTCGATGTGATCCGTTTGCAGGCGGCGCAATGACTCTTCCAGTTGCTGCGCGGCGGCTTGCTTGGTCCGCCCATCGATCTTCGTCATCAGAAAAGCTTTCTGGCGGTAACCATCGCGCAGCGCTTTGCCCATGCGGATCTCGCTTTGGCCATTGTTGTAATCCCAGCAGTTATCGAGGAATGTGATGCCGCTGTCGAGCGCCGTGCGGATGATGCGAATGCTTTCCTGCTCGTCCGATTGCATACCAATGTGATAGCCGCCGAGCCCTACCATAGAAATCTTTTCGCCTGTGTGGCCCAGGACGCGCATGGGGACAGTACTGGTGGCGGCAGCCTTAGAGACTTTCTTGCTCAGGGAGGTCATGATCGTGGTAGCGGCGGCAGTCTGAAGGAATTTTCGGCGATCCATGGTATTCAGACTCCTGGATCGAAATGTGGGTTGCAATTCTACGACAAAAAGAAACGGCGGACGAAGGGCGTCCGCCGCTACATGCGTCCCATTCTCGGCTTCTTACCAGTTCAGCTTCATAGCAAACTGGAACTGGCGCGGATCGTAAGCGGCGGTGGGCTGTCCGGCATTGCTGAAGAGCGGGCTCACTGCAGCTACGTTCATTTTGTTAGCGATGTTGAATATGTCGGCGATCAGGTCCATGTTGAAGCGCTCGCCAAAGTAAATGCGCTTCGAAACGCGCATGTCGTCGAACACGGTCCAGGGAGTCACCCCCGCATTGCGCCCAAGATTGCCGTCGAGCTGCAGCAGCGTCGGCGTCGTTCCCAGGGGATTGGTCGCGCTGGGCAGGAATCCCAGAATGCACGGTTCCTGCAACTGGCCCGTCGGCGAATATTTCGTCGAGTACACCGGCCCGCAGGCGGGATTCACCGTGGTATTGGGACGCCCCGTCAACGACGAGAGCTGCAGGTTATCGCCGTTGCCGGTGATGATGTTAAACGGCCGCCCGGAATTTACTTCCACAATCGGGGCGAACGTCCAATCGCTGATCAGCTTCCTCCCGAAGCCGCCGCCAAGGTGCCCGGTCTGATAGACGGCGCTGAACACGAACCGGTGCCGCTGGTCGAATAGCGACGAAGAACGATCCAGCATGGGATAGAAACTGTCTTGCGGCGTCAGCGTCGATTGCAGGTCGGTCGAGTCATCGATCGAATGCGACCAGGTATAAGACGCCAGCATCTCGTAGTGGCTGCTAAAGCGCTTGCGCAGGTTGGTCGTGAAGCCATGGTACACAGAGCTTCCGTTGGAGTAGTTGGCGTCCATGTCGCCGAAGGGAACGCACCCGCTAAAGGAGGCCGGATCGCAGTTCGCATTGAACCCTGGAATTGAGGCGACCATGGCAGCGGCCTGCCCGATACAAGCAGGATCGGCAAACGCGTACGCGCCGATGATTGAAGGATTCAATCCGCCGGGCCGGAAGAAGTTCATCAGCGATGCGTCGACATAAGGCAGTGGGCCCTGCGGCGAGACCCCGCCCGCGCTGCAACCGCTCACCGTGAAGGGACTTGATGGCGGAGTGCTGCCTGTAGCCACTGCATCCACAATGGCCGCGTTGAAATTCTTGACCATCAAATCTCCCCGGATTGTGTTGGCGTTGATGGGGCGGTTCAGGTGCCGTCCCCCGTTGAAGTTGTAGGCGAGACTGAGCGCGTACCCGTGCCCCAGATCGCGCTCAACGCTCACATTCGCCTGCTGCGAGTAGGCGTAAACGAAATTCGCCGACTGCGGATACCCGAATGGCTGGAAGCCAAGCGGCATGAAGGTCGAAGGATTGAGGTAATTCTGATTCAAAAAGATGGACTGCGGGAAGTTCAGGGACTGGAACTGCTGCTGGTTAGGTAGATATCCCATGGCGGTCGCCGTGGCCGGGTTCAACGTGGCCGCACAAGGATTCGCGCCACTTGGCTGGTTGATCGGCAGACCTTGGAAAATCGTAATTCCGTTCAAATTGCCCGGGCTCCCGGCGCCGCTACACAATCCAGTGCCCGCGAATGCCAGTTGCCCGCTGGACGAGCCATCCGAGGCATCTCCGAGGAAGTAGAGCCCCAGCAGCGGGTGATCGTAGAACATTCCGTAAGAAGCGCGGATCACGGTCTTGCCGTCTCCGCCCGGATCAAATGCCAAACCGATGCGCGGCTGGATGTTGTTCTTGTCCGTCTGGATGCCTTTCTGTAAGCCCAACAGTCTGTACGCAGGCAGGGCGAGTCCTTGCGGCTGCTTGAACTTGGGCGGGATCTCTACGTCGTAACGCACACCATAATTCAGTGTGAGCTTGGGATTTACCCGCCACGAATCCTGCCAGAACACCCCGATGGGAATGTTCTTGAATTTGTCGCTGGGGCTGCCCAATCCTTGCACGAAGCTACCCGGCAGGCCAGCGCCGTAGGACTGCACCGGGGAAAGATCCGGGAAATTCGGAAGGCTGTTAGGCGCAGGATTCACGAAGCCCAAGCTTCCGGCTCCGAAGCTGCCGAAGTCGTACACACCGCCGTAGTTCACGGTGAACGTCGCCGTGAGCGGCAGATAATTGACGTCGCCGCCAAACTTCATGTTATGGCGTCCAACGCTCAACGAGAAATTGTCGGTGAACTGATAACGAGTCTCGGTGCGCTGGATATAGGAATAGGGCTCCCGTCCGAAATAAGCGAAACCCGGAATGTTGACCGCGGGATCAGAGCCTCCTGGAATTTGGGTGTTGTAAAAGTAGGACAAGCCACGGCGGGCATACTGGAATCGGAATTCATTCACCTTGCTGGTCCCGATGCTCCAGGTGTCCTGCGCCGTGCCGGCGACGTCACGATACGTCTGTTCTGACGTCCGTGAATATGCATTTTGCCCAAACGGTTGATCCTGCCCGCTAACTTCGATTCCGGTCACCGTGCTCGGGCTGACATTAGCGCGCAACATAAGCCGGTTCGAAGTGCTGATGTTATGGTCGAGGCGCAGTGAGTACAAGCT
>JAICJP010000084.1 GCA_025928375.1 Candidatus Sulfotelmatobacter sp. | reverse complement strand
CGTCCAGGCCCAGGACAGGCTTCGGAACGCAACCTCAAGGCTGCTCGCCCAATTCACTCCCATCGGATACGGGTTGCTTTTGTGCCATGAGGTCCACTGCGCAAAGATCTCGCGAACAAACTTTTCCTCACCCGTGATCCGATAGGCTTTTGCAAGGGTTACCAGGTGCTGGTGACGGTTCAGTTCCCAGATGACCTTGGAATCTCCAACTTCGTCGAAGTCGAGATACTTAACCTTAAACCACGGCTTGAGAGGTGCGCGGCGGCCGTGTACTGCGTCCAGATGCCAATCGATCTCCGCGCCATAGTCCAGATCTTCATACCCAAGCAGATCGAAATGGTGGCGGCAAATGCTCTCCGCCCGAACCACAATGTCATTGGTCTGCCCAGGAACAACACGCTTCAGTTCATTAATCAGTGCAGGGATTTCGGCGGGAGTGAAGAAGAAGCGCCCTGGTGATTCCAGTAGCGATTCTGAGCGAGCGAAAGTGTGCCCGGTTCGATACCGGTGCACATCGGCGCGAGCAGTTGCGTATTGCCGGACTCTGTCGAGAATCTCGCGTGGGGGCATGGAGAATACGCGTGCGAGGCGACGACGGAGGGAACCACTGGGCATGGCTAGTGATTTCCTCCATGCTCCCGCAGAAGAGCGGTATAAAGGGCATCAACCTCGCGAACCAGGCGCTCGAAGCTGAAATTCTGCACCACAAATTCGCGCCCTCGTTCGCCGAACCTTCGCATTAAATCGGGGTCACGAAGCATTTTCAGCAACGCCGTGCCGAGAGCTTCTGAACCAGGCGGCACCAGGAAGCCGCTGACGCCGTCCTCTACCAATTCCGAATTGCCGCCTACCCGGCTCGCTATCGTCGGTAGCCCCGCAGCCAGGTATTCCAGCAAGGCATTGGAAAGGCCTTCCGCCCGGGACGGAAGCACGGCAATATCACAGGCGCCGAGGATGTCGGGAATATCGGCACGGCTGCCCAGAAAAAGAAAGTTCTCCGTAAGACCCAGGCTCGCAACTTGCTGCTCAAACTGAGCTCGTTGCGCGCCGTCGCCGACAAGGACGAATCGCACGTTGGGAAACTCGCGCGTCACTCTGGGAGCGCACTCAATGAGCCAGGGATGGCCTTTGACATCGCTGTGCATGTTCCCAACCAGCACGACCAGTTTGGCGTCGCCCACATTTGGAAATAAAATACCGCGGCGGTCTCGCGCGTTGCCAAACTTCTCGATATCGATTCCGTTGTGGATGACATGCACCTTGTCGGGCGCGAAGCGGTCCTCCGCGATCAACGCTTCTCGGATCGGAGAAGCATTCGCCAGCACGGCACCGGACAAGTTTTGGATTCGGCGTAACCAGGCACGGCGTTTTCCCCGATACCAATCAAAATGAGCCAGATCGCGGCGACTGGAGACAATGGCCGGCACTCCAGCCAGCCTCGCCGCCGGCACGCCCATGAGGTTCGACCATAGGTCGTGAGTGTGCACAATATCGAATTTCTGTTTTCGCAAGAACCGGCTTAGGCGGAGCAACTGGTAAACTCCGGCCGGGCTGTCGATGCCTCCGTTGGGGTGAAATTCCTGCAGGACAACGGGAGTTTCAGCGAGCCTTTGCAACAGCGGACCCTGGGCACGCAGGCAGCCGAGCGTAACCTGGTAACCGGCCGCTGGGATGCGGCGAGCAAGTTCAACGGCTTGGGTTTCAGTTCCTCCGACGTTGAGGGAGTCCAGCAAATAAAATACTTTGCGTTGCGAATGGGAGAGTACCACCCCCGCTGGTTTCAGAGGTGCGGCTACCGCCGACAGGTCTGGGTTGCTGAGACTCACGCCCATCTAGAATAATGCCATGCAGTGCCTTTAGACTCGGTTACCGGCGTGTCTGTTGCAACTCGGTGCGCGTGTTTTAATAGTATCTTATTCGCGAGACCGAATCGGGTGGGTAAATGCCTGCTCGGCTCAACCACGGATCGGCTCCAAGATCTCTGACTTCCTGTATATTGCTGAAATAAAGCGAGTTCTCGGGCACAATCCCGCGAAACACGATGACCTGCCAAACGAGCGCCTCTATACTCGTCTTGCGATGTTGTTGACCCAATTCGTTAGCTATGAATGCGAGAAAGGAACTAGCGTAAGCAGATGAACCGGTCGATCAGCGTATTTGGGTTGGGTTATGTCGGCACCGTAACGGCAGCTTGCCTCGCACACAAAGGCCACAAGGTTATCGGAGTCGATTTAAACCCGACGAAGATTGAAGCCATGCAGTCCGGCCGCAGTCCTATCGTGGAACTCGGAGTCACCGATCTGATCAGCAAGGGCCACGCGGACGGCCTGCTTAGCGCCACTTCGGAATCGGAATCCGCTGTCCTCAACAGCGACATATCTTTTCTCTGTGTAGGAACTCCGAGTCTGCGTAACGGAAAACTCGATTTGGGCCATATCGAGCCGGTTTGCCGCGAAATGGGCAAGATCCTGCAGCGCAAAAAGACATTCCACTTGGTCGTGTTGCGCAGTACGGTTTTACCCGGCACTGCCGAGACCATCGTGGTGCCAGCTCTCGAAAAGGCTTCAGGAAAGAAACTGGGCCAGAGCTTCGGGGTGTGCGTCAATCCGGAGTTTATGCGGGAAGGAACGGCGGTCGCGGACTTTCTGGAACCGGTGGTGACTGTGATCGGTGCAGCGGACCCGCAACACAGCGCGCAATTGCGCGAGATCTATGAATGGGTCCCAGGACGGATTTTTGAGACCTCGTTTCGTTCCGCCGAAATGGTCAAGTACGTTTGCAATGCATGGCACGCGGTCAAAGTCTCCTTTGCGAACGAAGTGGGTACGCTGGCAAAGGAGCTTGGGGTTGATCCCGGCGCCGTGGTGGATATTTTCACGGCTGACACGAAACTCAACATTTCTCCCACATACCTGAAGCCCGGTTTCGCCTTTGGAGGATCGTGCCTCCCCAAGGATGTGCGCGCGCTGAATTATCGAGCGAAAGAACTGGATTTGACTCTTCCGCTGCTGCAATCGGTTCTTGCCAGCAATGAGGAGCACCTCGAGCGTGCCGTGGAGATGGTTCTGGCGACCGGGAAACGGAAAATTGGCATGCTGGGCTTAAGTTTCAAAGCAGCCACCGACGATCTTCGAGAGAGTCCGCAGGTACAACTCATCAAGCGACTGCTGGGCGAGGGCTGCACGATCAAGATATGGGATGACAATGTATCGCTCGGCCGGCTGATTGGCTCAAATCGCGAATACATTGAGCAGACGATTCCGCATATCGGATCATTGCTGGAGAACGATCTTGCAACGATCCTGGGCGATGCAGAGGTTGTGATCGTGGGCACCCGCGGAATTTCTCGTGACCAACTGCAGCCCCATCTTCGTCCTGATCACGTTGTGCTTGATCTGGTGAACCTGGAAAAGGACCGCCGTCCCGCGGCGGCCAAGTACGAAGGGATTTGCTGGTGAAAATGTGCGTATTCTCTGGGTCAAAGCGGGCAAGCTGTTGCCGGTCGATACCGGAGGAAAGATCCGTTCTTACAATATCCTTCGGCACCTTGCGCGGAACCACAAAGTCACGCTGCTTTCCTATTACGGTGGCCAGCGAGACTCTGAGTACGAGATTGCGATCCAACGCGACTTTCCAGGAGCAGAAACCATTCATACAGCCGCGCTGGATGGGCATTTCGTCGCACAGGCTCTGGACTATGTGGGTGGAGTGTTTCGGCCCGCGCCGTTCGCAGTGAGCAAGTTCACCCATCCCAAAGTGCAACGCGCCGTTTCCAACTGGCTGCAATTACAGGAGCTGGATGTAGCCGTGTGTGATTTTCTCTCCGCATCGCGAAACTTCCCCGAGAAGCTTCTAACCCCCACAGTCCTCTTCCAGCACAACGTGGAGTCGGCTCTGTGGAGGCGCATGGCGGATGCAGAATCGAATCCGGCCAGGCGTCTCGTGTATCAACTCGAGGCCAAGAAAATGCTGGGCTATGAGCGCAGCGCGCTCGCCAAATTCGATCACGTCATCGCCGTCTCCGAGCACGATCGACGGCAATTTCTGGCGATGGACCCCGGTTCTTCCGTCACCGTGGTGCCTACCGGAGTCGATACCCAGAAATACACTCCCGCCCCGCCCGCCTCGGCGGATCCACCACGCATCGTGTTTACCGGTTCCATGGATTGGGAGCCGAACGTTGATGCCGTCGCTTATTTCTGTTCCGAGATCTTTCCCCAGATCCGGGCAGAATTCCCGCACGCCGTCTTTCAAATTGTCGGACGAAACCCGCACCCCAGCGTCAAGCAACTTGCGTCTAACTTCGTAGAGGTGACGGGCACCGTGCCTTCTGTCAGCAAGTACCTGAATGAGGCCAGCGTGATGGTGGTCCCGTTACGAATCGGGGGCGGAACCCGGCTGAAGATTTTCGAGGCAATGGCTGTCGGCAAAGCGGTGGTTTCGACCTCAATCGGGGCAGAAGGACTGGATGTACAGAACGGGCGCGACCTCATCCTGGCGGATAACGCGAAGAGCTTCGCGGAAGCAGTCTGTCTTTTACTGCGCGACGCTCAGTGCCGACGCGGTTACGAGCAGGCAGCGGCGAAAGTGGCAGCGCAGTATGACTGGTCGAATATCGAGCGCCTCTTTTCCAAAATTCTGACTAGCGTCAGCAGCGCACAGCCGGCACGCGTAACCTCGCGGCCAACTGGGGCTCCTGCTCAATCATGACGGTCCTGGTACTGGATGGGAACCAGAATCAGGCAGTGGCCAGCGTCCGCTCGCTGGCGCGGGCGGGCTATACCGTAATTTCCGGGGAAGCAGCATCGTGGTCGAAGGCGAGCTGGTCGCGCACTTCATCCGCGCGGTTCCGCTATCCCTCCCCGCACCAATCTGCGGACCTGTTCGTCCAGGCAATCGTTGCGTTCGCTCGCGTTAACCCCGGGATTTTGATTTTGCCCATGACGGAAGCCACCATGCTTCCCCTAGCCGCACATCGCGAGCTGTTGGCTTCGGCGGGGGCGCGATTCGTATTCCCTGATCAGAAGGATCTGGTGCGCGCTTTTAACAAGGATGAGACTACAAGACTCGCGGCGTCGCTGGGCATCGCCGTGCCAAAGAGCGCTCTGGTCACTAGTTCAGAGCAGTTGCTGGACGCGGTAAATACGCTGCGATTCCCTTTGGTATTGAAGCCATTTGCTTCCGAAGAGCTCTCGCCAGATGGCAAAATCCGCACTGGAGGGCGGCCGCGGTACGCAACCAGCCTGGCGCAGTGTGAAGAAGCTTTCCGTGACATCCGCACACGATCGTCTTCGGTGTTGGTTCAGGAATTCGTGGAAGGAGAAGGAGCCGGATATTTTGCGCTAATGCACCATGGCAAGCTGCGCGCGGAGTTTGCTCATCGCCGAATTCGGGATGTTCATCCCACAGGATCGGGAAGCGCGGTACGGGAGAGTGTCTCCGTTGATCCCGAGGTTCGTCGTTCTTCGCTGTTGATGCTGGCTGCCTTACACTGGCATGGGGTAGCTATGATCGAGTACCGTAGAAAAGCTGGCTGCTCTCCAGTATTTATGGAGGTGAACGGGCGGTTCTGGCATTCGCTTCCACTGGCCTGCTATGCAGGAGTGGATTTTCCTGTCTTGTTGGCCCGCATGGCCGAGCAGGGCGATATCGAGCCGCAGACCAGCTACCGAACAGGGGTTCGTTGTCGCTGGCTGCTGGGCGATCTACGCCATCTCGTTGGTGTCTGGAAGGGTCCGCCGGCGGGTTATCCGGGCAAGTTCCCAGGGCGGGCGCCAACACTGCTGGACGTTCTGAGGCCGGTGCCGGGGACATATCATGATCTGTTTCAGTGGCGCGATCCGCTGCCTGAATTCGGCGATTGGGTGAACACTGGTTTGCGTTTGTTCGGCAGGAATTGAGCCGCCAAAAATGTTCAAAGGCGCACTACACGCTCATAGCACCTACTCCGACGGCGAGTTCACGCTGCCAGAGCTTCGCGAAATTTTTATTGCGGAGGGCTGCTCTTTTCTCTGCATGACCGATCATGCGGAGTATTTCGACGAAGCTTCCGTCTACCGCTACCGGCAGGAATGCAAGTCGCTCTCGGACGAGAAATTCTGCCTCGTCCCGGGCCTGGAATACCGCTGCGAACGAGAGATGCACATCCTCGGCTACACCGCCACCAAGCTGACCCAGGCGTCTGATCCGCAAGAAGTCATCCGGCACATTGATTCTCAAAGCGCGATCTCGGTCATCGCGCATCCCAAGGACGAGTTTTTCGAATGGATTGAGACTTTCCGGACACTGCCCCAGGCAATCGAAACCTGGAACTCGAAATACGACGGGCGCTATGCACCGCGTCCCGGTACTTTTCAATTGCTTCAGCGGTTAAAACAACGAGTTCCCCAAATGCGTGCGTTTTACGGGCTGGACCTGCACTGGAAGCATCAATACCGAGGCTTGCATGTCCTGCTCGATTGCGGCTCCCTCCATCCGGAGGAAATCCGAAGTGCTCTGGCAGCGGGTGCCTACCGCGCACAAAAGGATGACTTGCAACTCCCGTCCGATGGCGTCTTGTCCGAGTCTCTCTTAGACGAGTTTGCCCGGGTGCAGGCCCGCTCCCGTTCCATGTGGCGGTTGTTCAAAAACGGAAAGCAGCAGCTCGATCGTCTTGGCATTCGCGTTCCGGAATCTCTCAAGGCACAGCTGCGCAGGATTTTTTGATGGCAGAGCCCGGCACCGTCTTCCTGATGTATCACGAGTTGGAGTTGGCCGGGCGGCCGTTGTGCCAGTCGGAGCCCGGCTATGTCCGTTACATCCTCCCTGAGCCATCGTTCCGTTCCCAAGTAGTGTGGCTAGCTCAGGGGCAATGGCGGGGGCTCAGCGTCAGCGAAGCACTCGAATATCCGTCCGCGAAGTCTGTGGCAATCACTTTCGATGATGGTTCTGAAACGGATCTGATCTGCGCCGCCCCCATTCTGAAAGAAAGCGGCTTTCGCGCCACTTTCTATGTGACCGCCGGGTTTGTCGGCAAGCGTGGCTATCTGTCGCCAGCACAATTGCGCGAGTTGCAGGAAAATGGTTTTGAAATCGGCTGCCATTCCATGACTCATGCCTATCTTGATGATCTTGACGCTGCCGCTCTGCGTAGAGAGATTGTGGATGCCGGGAAAAAGCTGGAGCAGATGATCGGCGAGAAGGTGCAGCACTTCTCCTGTCCGGGAGGCAGGTTCGATGAGAGAAGCCTGAAGCTGGCTCGCGAAGCTGGCTACCGCTCGTTTGCAAGCAGCCGAACTCACGCCAATTCTTCCGGGGGCGATCCGTACAAGCTTGGGCGAGTCGCCGTTTTGCGCGGAACCGATCTGACCAGGTTTCAGCGTATCTGCACGGGGCAGGCACTGTGGCGAATGCGCGCATCTGAGTGTGCGCGAGACGCCGCCAAGCGCACACTGGGGAACACCGTTTATGATCGCCTACGTGCGCTGATGCTGAAATAGCCGGCGCCGAGCTATTCGAGCTATTTAAGAGCTGCGAGGTACGGTGAATACCCTATGGAAAGCCGTTCGGATTGTCATACCATCTAGCTCCCTTCGAAACGGCTTTTCTCTGCCGAACAGTTAGGAGGAAAGACCATGACAACGAGAGCTTCCTGCCTCGTGTTTCTGGCTCTGTTCTCAAGTTCCATTCTGCTCCCTAGTCTCTTCGGCCAAGGGATCAGTCCGTATCCCAACGCAATCACGGATCGATTGATTCACCCCGAGACTCCAAAGCTGCCGCCACCTGTAAACGTCGTGTTCAGGGATCCTGACTTCCATTCCAGAATGGTGCGAGCGACCGATGCCACGACTAATTTCCGGCTCCCGGGGACCTATTTGCGAACCGCAGGCGACAGTTCGGGAAACGAGTGGAGCTCTGATTCGAGAAAGTTTTATGTACTTGCTAAGGGTGGCCAGCTGCTCGCGTTCGCATTCAACCCCTCCACCATGGCCATCAGTGCCTTGCCGAATGCGGGCGGCAAGGGTCTGCTGCTTCCGCTCAGGCAGGGTACCTTCAGCTTCGTGGATCCGGACTTGATCTATGGAACGACCAGTAAAGACCCCTTGACCATCAAGAGTTATCGATTCTCAACAGGAGTATCGACGCCAATCATCAATACGAGGAACTGTGGGGTGCAGCCACCACTGGGCTCAGGACCGTCAGTCGTCAGCGATGATGACGTGAACCTGTCGCTTAGCGAGAATCGGGTTTCGATCTCTGAAGGCGGACCTCAGTTCGGCAGCCACATGTTCGTGGTCGTGTACGACAAGAAATTGGGCTGCCGCTGGTACAACACGCAAACCGCCCAGATCGGAGGACAGTGGGGCACAAGTGGGTATGCGAGTGTCTCTTCCCCCTACTTGATTCGGCATGCACACCTTTCTCGAGACGGCAATTACGTTGTGATTGCAGCGAGCAGGTTTGGATGGTATGTCTGGGACTTGTCCACGTTACATGTAACTGCTTGCCCGGAAAGCTCGCACTTGCAGTGCGACGGATACGGCGCGCTGGGCTATCACACCAAAATCAATGGCCCCGGTGTACTCGATGATATGCAAGTAGTAAAACGACCTTTGAACAACCTGGCGAACATTACCCAGCTCTATTACCCAATACCATCGCCCAGCAATTGGGGCCAGCCGCTGCATTTCACCTGGAACAATATCAACGTGAATGACAGCGCTCCGATTTGTGGATCAACTTACAGTTATGATGGCGATCCGGCCATCGACCAGCCGTACGCGGGTGAGATCTTTTGTATCGAGACCGATGGCAAAGCATCCACGATCTGGCGCTTCGCTCATAACCGGGCTAAGTATATTTATCCCTATTTTCAGACGCAGCCCTTGGGCACAGTTTCGCGAGACGGCCGTTTCTACCTGTTCACTTCTGACTGGGACGCGCAGCTAGGACTGGGCCCTGACGGGTGGCCGCGCTCCGATGTTTTCATCGTGAAGCTCGAGTAGAACACTGCACTAGAAACCCCCTCCCTGTATTGGGCTTGAGCGGTAATTTGGCACAAGATCGCCGAAATGCGCGGTCGCTCCGTTGTCGTGCTTCACGGCCTCATAGTTACGAAGGTACTTCGCGCCTGATGCAAGACTCGGCATACTAAACTCCGCCAACTCCCGTCCACTACCTCAAGTTCTGCTGTAAATCCCTCCGAAAGGCGCTCGAAAGCTGCGTTTTGCGCTGTTGAAGCGTCCATCACACGAGTGCGCCTTCGGTTCTTGCCCACTTTGCACTTCTGTGTCGTATCGGGACACGGTCTTCGGTTATCTGTGAGCCTCGCACCGATTTTCCTAAAGTCGCAATTGCGGACTTAAGCCCTTGGTCCCCCAAATCCGTTCTCCGAGGGAAAATCGATGCTGCGCGCCAAATCGGCAATCTTCGTCGAAGCTAAGCACCGAAAGACAACGTCAACGCTGGTTTCATTCCTGGCCAGCGCCATTCTGTGCACGCTTTTCACAGTCGGATGCAGTAGCATACCGAACACTCTAAGTTCTTCGATCTCTGCGCCGGCCCCGCGCAACGTTGTAACTAGTCTGCCGGACGGCATCGTTGGCACCAGTTACGACTCAGCACTGTCCAACATTGGCGGGACCTCTCGATTTCGCTTCTCGGTGACGCAGGGCGAACTGCCGAGCGGATTAGGACTCAATTCGCAAACGGGACAAATTTCCGGAACGCCGACTCAGGCGGGCAGGTTCAGCTTCACGATAGCCGTTGTCAGCGAACCAGCGCGCGCATTCAGGGAACACGGGTATAACGTCACTGTAAGACCCTGCGCGAAATGTGTCACACTCCAGATAACGCCGATCACCCCTTCCGTGGCCCCAGGCGGACACATCCAGTTCTCCGCTATGCTCACTGATACGGGCAATACAGCTGTCAACTGGTCCGCTAGTTCGGGAACAATCTCGAGTACGGGTCTATTTACCGCACCGACGCACAGCGCGAGCAAACCGGTTGTTGTGAAGGCCACCAGCGTCGCGCACCAGGGTGTGCAAGCCGAGACTTCGGTCAGCATCACGAATAACACCGCACTGGTGATCCAGACTGCTAGGGTTCCGCCGGCGGTGAGTAACGAACCGTATTCAGCTGTCTTGACTGCGACTGGCGGCCACCCGCCTTACACCTGGACGATCAGCTCCGGCTCTCTCCCTGCGGGCGTAAAGCTCAACAGCACCACGGGAACATTGTCGGGATTGCCGACGCGAACAGGGACTTTTGCTTTTACCGTGCGAGGGTCGGATACGAAGGCGGATACTGCTCAGCGGACCTTCTCTCTCCCCGTATCGGGAACCCAGGGCAGTTGCGGGCCGCCTACCTACAACTGTTCCCGCACAGACCTGAGCACTGTGCAACTGCCACAGACACCGCCCAGCGTTGGCAACTTGATCGGTGCCAATACCATCGTGGTAGACCCTGACTTCCACAATCGCATCGTGAGAATTACGGATGCGCGAACTAATCCGAACCCTATCTTCGTGAACCGCACTTTCGTGTCCTCCTCCAGTGGAAGTGCCGACGATAACCTATGGAACCTCGATTCGACTCTGTTCCTGGTGATGGACACTGGCTCGAACGGATATCCCTTCAGCTTCAATCCATCCACCATGCAAGCGTCACGCATGTATGTCTCAAACTTTCCCTCTACTAACGGATTGATGGTCCCCAGCAGTGGAATCTGGAGCCGGGTGGATCCCACCCTGCTCTACACCTTTTCAGGGACTTCTATCAGCAAATACAATTTCAGCGATCGTACCAAACCGCCCACCGCGGAGCCGGTTTTTAAGTTCACCAGCAGCACGAACTGTCTGCCCTCGCAATTCACATCAACTTGGAGTTCAAATGGCGGTGTCAGCGCGGATGACAAGACATTCGGCGCGGCGTTCTCCAACTCGGGCAACCAGGGCACCGGCACCTACGCTGTGGCTTACAGGGTGGGCAGCGGTTGCACCATGCTGAATACGCAGACGGGGCAGGTTTCAGGCGATTGGGGAGTAAAAGGTACCATCAACATCCCTGACCGTTGGACCATCCACAACGTGAAGCTCTCGAAGGATGGGAACTGGCTGATCATCGTTCCCACCAACTGCACCGCAGCGCCGTGCTCAGCGGGGCCGTATTACTGGCAGATTGGAACTACGAATGTCACTTCCTGCGGGCAGGGAGGCCTCTGCAGTGGACACTGGACGGAAGGCTACAGTCATTGGGTAAACTGCAACAACTCCCCGATGGCAAACCAGGTAATCCGTTCATTCGCCGTGGCTGCATCAGCGAGGAGTGTCGGTAATGATCTGCCCTCCGGGATTGTAGGCCCCCTGGATCAACACCAGTCGTGGAACAATGTTGATCCCATGGACTCTGTTCCCTTCTTCTCCACCACGTGGAGCAATCGCAAGCCGTTCCCTGCGGCTTGGTTTAACGAAATTATTGCCGTCGCAGCCGACGGCAGCGGCAAGACCTGGCGTTTTGCTCACACCTTCATCACTGGCAACTCGCAAATATTTAGTACCCAGTACGCCATCGGAACTGTATCTCAGGATGGCAGATTCTTCATCTTCTCTTCGGATTGGATGGGCCACCTTGGCTCTGAGTCGGGAACCGCGAGCTGCACCATTGGCACGAACTGCCGCGGAGACGTGTTCGTGGTCGAACTAAAATGAGATCTGCTGTCTACGCTGCCCTGGGACTCCAAGATACATGCCAGGAGTCTCGGGCTTGAGCTAGTTTCGCAAAGTTCGAGACGTCGTCTGAAATCGGAAGCTCTCACCTCACCTTGGCAGCAACAACCCCGCTTCTTGCTGCTGGGGGTTGTGTTGTGGGGCCTTTATGGCTCTACAACGCGCCTTGACAGCGTGTAGAGTGGCTGCTACAGTCCAACCAATTTTGATAATTCCTCGTTTGGTTAAGCTCTTTGCTATTTGATACGCCCATCTTCTTCGTGTTTTTGTCGCTGGTCGTCTTCTCGTATTGGCGTCTGGGTTGGCGACGTCAGAACGTCTTTCTTCTGCTTGCGAGTTATTTTTTCTATGGGTGGTGGGACTGGCGATTCTTGCTGCTGATGATTTTTTCTACGGTCATCGATTACCTGATTGCGCAGCGGATCGCGGAAGAGACTGCCGTCGACCGTCGTCGCACGTTGCTCATCGTTTCTCTGTGCATCAATTTCGGACTGCTAGGATTTTTTAAATACTGCAACTTTTTCATCGATTCGTTTGCTACTATGTTGCAAACCATGGGCATCCACAACGTGCCCATGTTCTTCCTGAAAATTATTTTGCCGCCCGGGATCTCGTTCTACACGTTTCAGGAAATTGCCTACGTGGTCGATGTATACAAAGGAGAACTTGAACCGTCGAGATCGTTTGTCGATTACGGCTTGTTTATCACCCTTTTCCCGCATTTGATTGCTGGGCCGATTCAGCGTCCCTCGCATCTTCTTCCGCAAGTACAGCGATTACGCACTTTCAACGATCGGGCCTTCTTCGATGGTTGTATGCTGCTTCTGTCCGGGTTGTTTCGAAAGACCGTCATTGCAGACAGTTGTGCCAACCTGGCTAATGCTGCTTTTGACGGGCGACTGGGTTCCAATTTCTTTTCTACCCTGATCGGCGTTTATGCGTTCGCATGGCAGATCTATGGCGATTTCAGCGGATACAGTGACATGGCTCGAGGGGCGGCGCAACTACTGGGATTTCATTTCATGCTCAACTTCCGCCAGCCGTATCTTGCGCGAAGTCTACAGGATTTTTGGCGGCGTTGGCACATCAGTCTGAGTACCTGGCTCCGAGATTATTTGTATATCCCCTTGGGGGGGAGTCGTAAGGGCCCGGCACGGACTTACGTCAATCTGATGCTCACTATGCTACTCGGAGGTCTATGGCACGGCGCAAACTGGACTTTCGTGATCTGGGGCGGGATCCATGGAGCGTGGCTTTCAGTGGAACGCCTTGTCTGGCCAAAGGGAGAAAACTCGGCCTGGTACGGTCGCGTGTTGACTCTTGGTATGGTCGGCGTGAGTTGGATCTTCTTTCGTGCAAAATCGTTGGCCGCAGCCTTGGAAATGCTTCGTAGTACTATCCATCTTCAATGGGAACCACAATATGGTCCGGAATTGCTTTTCCTGGCAGTGGTTTCCGGGATTATGCTTCTGGTGGATTATCGGCTTGAAACCCATGGGGAAGAGTACGTTTTCGAGAAAGCGTATTTTGCCGCCCCGGTCTGTGCCGGTGTTTTGATGGCAGTTTTGATGATCGCTTTCGCGGCGAGCGAAACCAATGCCTTTATCTATTTCCAGTTCTGAGGGTTCCCAGCTTCTGCCGGCCCACACAGCACTTCCCCGCATAGGTCGAGCTACCATCATGGCGATTGCATCCATGGTGCTGGTACTGCTGGGCTCAGAGGCGCTCTCGCGCTATGCCTTCCCTCGAATCAGCCAGATTGAAAGCAGAATCACCAGCGATGAACGGGAAGTAATGTCGATGCATCCCGCTCGACCCGATTCAATTCCTACGATATTGCTGGCTGGAAATTCGCTGCTCCTGCGTGGTCTCGAATATCCCAAGATAAGGGAAGACATGGTGCCTCACGCCCGAGTTTTCCGGTACGTGATAGAAAACACCGAATACTTGGACTGGTATTACGGTCTGCATCATCTGTTCGAATCCGGAGTGCGCCCCTCCACCGTAGTGTTGTGTCTCAATCTGGGGCAGACCGTGAGTTCGCAAACACTCGGGGATTACAGCGCCCGACATCTTTTCGGCATTTCTGAACTCCTGCCGCTCGCCCATGATGCAGGAATGGACGCCACGCAGACCAGTGAATTAGTTCTCGCCCACTGGAGCGCCTTCTACGCGAGCCGGGCGACAATAAGGAATTTTGTTTTGAACAAAGCCGATCCGCCGTATGCAGCGGTGCTCCACGAACTGGCAGACAGAAGCAAAAGACCCGTTCCCCCTGATGAGGACCTCGTGGCCAAAGCTCGCGGCCACCTGAGGGCAATGCAGCAGCTTTGCGCGCGCTACGGGGTTCAATTCGTTCTGCTGATACCGCCGTCCCTCAGTCATACCAATGATCTACTGGCATCGGCGGCCGACGCCGAGCACATATCTTTTTACTATCCCTTGCAGGCTGGAAGCTTGGGTCCGGAGGATTTCCGACCGGACAAGAACCACCTGAACGAAAAGGGCGCCGCGGTTTTTACCGTTGCCATCGAGCGCTGCTTACAGACCCAACTTTCGAAAGCGAGTAAATAAGGCCACGGTAGCGCTGCTGGGCCTGCATCGTGCCTCGCCGCGTTTTGATTGGAGTTTGTGTCGGTAACACGCAAACCGGGCCGCCAGCGATCGCCACGAATTGTCGCGGTGGCGTGTTAGTCCTCAACTTGAGGTAGCATTGGCTGTACCTGACTAGACCGCTTCGAACAGGCACCAGCCCGGCAAGCGGGATATTTAGGGGATTATCAGATCCTGGATAAATGTCTTAAAGCCACGTGCATACCGGTGATAGTCCCCGGTCACCAGAAGACGCAAAGTACCGGGCGCGCGGGCCAGAAGAGACCGAGCCTTCTGTGACTGCCG
>JAICJP010000348.1 GCA_025928375.1 Candidatus Sulfotelmatobacter sp. | reverse complement strand
TTCAGATGCGTCTAATATGGTGGAGCTAGTCGGGATCGAACCGACGACCTCATCGTTGCGAACGATGCGCTCTCCCAGCTGAGCTATAGCCCCGTGCAGGTTGGAGAAAACTTCCGAACCATTTTAGCAGCGTCCCGGAGTAGCCAACAAATCGTCTTGACGAATCGTCCCTTTCCGCGTCTAACTAGGAACATATAGCTCTGGACGCATCTCGTCCGGCGGCGGGGTTTTACTCGAAGCAGCGCATGTTCCAGCAACTCAAACCAGGATCCGTAAGGCATGAGCACGCCCTCAAGCTTGCTTCCATCACGGTGCACGCGCTCGCGCTGGCCTGGCTTCTGCACGCTCCTGAACCGCGCCTGCTCAATCCCAATTCCGTCGCCTACGGACAAAACGGCACTTCGGTGACGCGCCTCTACTGGTCAAGCCAGAATCCTGATGACAGTTCCCACAGTTCTTCCGACCTTGCCACCCAGCGCTACCGTCACCAGCGACTCGGTCAGAAGCTCAAGTGGAAGGCCCCGCAGAACGTCGCAAAGTTAACCGCGCCGGAGACTCCCGTCTCCAAGGCCGAAGCCGCGGACAAGGCTAAGACGCAGACGCTCTCCGCGCTCGGGCACGGCGCGCAAGCCGGAGCCACATACGGTACCTTGGCTCAGGGCTCGTTGTATGGCAACGAGATTCGTCCCGCCCTGCCCATCACCACCTCTGATCCCAGCGTGTGGCCGTGGCAATTGCCCGCTTCTCCCGGGAACGAGGTTATCGAAATTACAATAGACGAGCGCGGCGAGATCACTAACAAAGTCGTGCTCCACAGTCTTGGCCCGGATATCGATGACAAGTGTCTGGCCGCCCTCGAAAACTGGCATTTCCATCCCGCCACCCGCAACGGCACGCCCATTCCCTCCAAGCAGGACGCCATCTTCCCTTTCCGTGCTCGCGGCTAAATCGCGACATCTCCCTTGCCGCGCTCAACCGCTATAATCAGAGTGTGCCCAGTCAAGTTCAGCAGATAGCCTCGGCGGAGTTCCCTACGCGCTGGGGAAAGTTCCGCATCTACGGCTTCCGCGCCCAGAATGGCGAGGATGGCGACCGCCGCGTCGAAGAAGCAGTTGCGCTGGTCATGGGAGAGGTCACTTCTTCTCCTCCGCTGGTGCGCGTGCATTCGCAGTGCATGACCGGGGACGTTTTCCATTCTTTGCGTTGTGACTGCCGCCAGCAACTGGAACTTTCACTCGCGATGATCGCCGAGGAGGGCGCGGGCATCCTCATCTACGAGCAACAGGAGGGCCGCGGCATTGGGCTTATGGCCAAACTTCAGGCGTACGAGTTGCAGGACGCGGGCCTGGACACCGTCGAAGCCAACGAGCGGCTGGGGTTCAAAGCCGACCACCGCGATTTCACGCTTCCCGGCGAAATCCTCAAGGCCTTGGGCGTGACCGGGGTGCGCTTGCTGTCCAACAATCCCGACAAGGTTCACGCGCTCGAAAAAGCCGGCATCACAGTTGTGGAGCGCGTGCCCTGCGAAGTCACGCCCAGCAAGCATGCCGAAGAATATCTAAAGACCAAGCGCGACAAACTCGGCCACCTTTTCACCGTCGCCCAGAAATAGCGAGACATCCGGCGTGAAGATTTACCCGGGGGGGGGCCCACGTCTCGCCTCTGTTGCGAGAACATGGCAATCACGAACGTCAGAGTTACCCCAGTTGCAAAAGCTTTTTAGCCGCGTTGCATCTAAACCGGCTCGGAATGGCTGATCTTCAATCGGAATTTCGCCGTACCCAAATCGTCCCCGCACTGGCTCTGGCGCTCGCCTGCGTGGGCGCGGCTTCCATGGTGTACTACCATCTCGGCTTGTTCATTCCTCGCGCCCTGCAAGTCCGGGCCTCGATTGGCCTCGGCAACGGCTACTCCTTCGGGGATGACTTCTACCCAATATGGTTCACCGCCCGGCAAGCGCGGCTCGGCTATCACGATATCTACAGCTACGAGATGACCCGGCAGATTCAGATTGGACTGTTTGGCCGTCCCGTTGACCCGCACAAAAAATCCGATCCCCCCATCGACTACCGTCAATACTCCTATCCAGCATTCACGAATCTAATCCTTTGGCCCGCCGCGCTCTTTGACTTTCCCCGGCTCAGGATGGCGTTGACATTGCTGCTTCCCACCCTGACCGCGCTAAGCATCTGGATGTGGCTCAAGGCACTCCGCTGGAAGATTCATCCCATGTGGGTAGCCACCATCATGGTCCTCACGCTCAGTACTTACCAGTTGCTCGAAGCGTTTTTCGCGCTCCAGCCGGGACTGTTCGTTGGATTCTTCCTGGCGGCGGCCGCCCTCGCCATCCGCGGCAACCGCCTGATGCTCGCCGGCGCACTCTGCGCACTGACCCTCATCAAGCCTCAAGTCACCATGCTTGCGATCTTGTATTTGTTGCTGTGGAGTCTCTCCGACCGCACCCGCGCCCGCTTCTGGCAAGCATTTCTGCTGGTCACCGCCGCGCTGATGATCGGATCTCTGGCGATCTGGCCCCACTGGATAGGTCAATGGATGACGGTCCTGCTGGGATATCACCGTTACGCCATGCCGCCGCTCATCAATGTTCTGCTCGGCCCCTCTGTTTCCAGATATATCGCTCCCGCGCTCATCGCCGCGATGCTTGCACTGGCCATCGCCATTGCCTGGAGAAATCGGCGCGCAGCGCAGGACTCAGCCCGCTTTTGGTTCACTTTGAGCGTAGTACTGGCGATCACGACGATCACCCTTCTCCCCGGCCAAGCCATTTACGACCACATCATTCTGATTCCAGGAATTCTGCTGCTCCTCCGCTATGCCCGTGAACTCGCGAAGGCTGGCCGGATCGGACGCTCACTTCTTCTTGCCGGAGGACTCGTCGTCGCGTGGCCGTGGGTCTCCGCCTTCGTCCTGCTGATCATCCGCCCTTGGCTGTCATCACAGATTTTCTATGCCGTCCCCATATTCGCGCTCCCCATGCGCACAGCCGCTTCCCTTCCGTTCGCAGTGGTTATCCTGCTGGCGTGGACGTGGAAAGTCATTCCTGCCTCCCGCTCCGCATAACTCTCAATTTCAGGAACGCTCTTTCAGCAATCTCCGCAGCGCAACCTTGTTCTTTGCGGGAAGATACTGCAAAGCGGCGCCCGCCAGAGCAACGTACACCCGGCGGGCAGCACGGTTTCCGCGCAGAATTTCGAGATGCCGCTTCACCGTCTCAACATCTCCGCGAATGATGGGCCCGCTGAACCCGCGCGCGCCTCCAAAGTCGCCATAATTCGCGAGTGTCTGCCGCAAAATCGGCATCATTCTGCCCCGCGCGTCTTCTCCTCGCAATCCAGCAAGCTTCGCCACTTCCTCTGTGGTCGCCAGCAGCGTCGTCAGCAAAGGTGACGTGAATGTCGCCCAGGCATGGTATGCCGCCTTGTCCTGCTTGCGAATGGAATATGCGTACCCCCCGAGTTCTTTCACGATGTATTGAGCGACTCGCACCGCCGCCCGATCTCCCTCGATGGCGAACGGCACTCCAGCGAGCGCGGCCTTTGATTTCCCCACAAAAGTCATCAGCGGATGCACCGACGCCACCTTGGCTCCCTTCTGCCTCAAGCTCTGCAATTCATCGCTGCTCAGCGCTCCGCTGGAATGGAAGGCGACTCTTCCGTTCCATGAACCTGCACTGGAAAAGAGCCGCGCCGCCGCTGAGATTTCCGAATCCGGCACGCAGAACCAAACCACTTCGGCCGTCAGATTCTTGCCATTCACCGCGGCGCGAGACTTCACCCGCTTCGCCAGCGCGTGCGCCTGATTCAACGAGGGCCCGGGACCGCGCGCGAAAATCGCGTCGATAACGAATCCGGCTCGCGCCAGAGCGTGAGCCAGCGCGCTCCCCAGATTCCCAGGGCCAACGATCGCAATGCCAGGTCCGGCCGGCATGCCGGGCAGCATACCAGAAGCCGGGTTGCCGTCCCGCCGCGAACGCCCCATCAAATACGCTCGCGTTCGTTTTGTTTCTTCTTGGCGTACCCGTTCTCGCCCAGCAGCCTGGCATGGGCACCCGCGTGAATGGCAGGATGTGGTCTGATCGGGAAATCCGGCCGGAACCACCGCATTCCGATATTCAAACTGCGCGTCTTCAAGCCATTCACCATGACGCGCAGGAACCCTCTCAACTTCAGTCCGCTCTGCAAGAGCAGCTCCAGCTTCTGCAAAAAGGAATGCTGCACAGAGACCTGGCTGAAAACTTAAAGACCGAAAAGCTCGCCAAGAAATTGCGCCAGGAAGTCACGCCCTAGGCCGGTTGTGCCCGCGGCCGTGCTTTATATTGTCTGCATGGCCAAAGCTCCGTCGAAAAACAATAAGAAATCCTCCCCTGCACGCCTGGTTTCTTCCAAGGTCGTCTATCGCGGACCTGTCTTCTGGATCACCACCGATCAGGTCCAGGAACCGGGCGGCGTGAAAGTTCGCCGCGACCTCATCCATCACTCCGGCTCCGTGGTCGTGTTGGTCGTGGACGACTCCGGCAGGACTCCACGCGTGCTTCTCGAGCGCCAGTACCGCCATGCCGCCGGAGCTTATCTCTGGGAGTTGCCCGCAGGACGCATCGATCCCGGCGAGGATGAACTTAAGGCCGCTCAGCGTGAACTCATCGAGGAGACCGGCTACCGCGCCACACATTGGCGCCGCATTCTGAAGTTCTACGCCAGCCCGGGCTTTCTGGCCGAGACCATGTCTGTCTACCTCGCCACAGGCCTGCAAACGGGTGTCGCCGAGCCCGAGGAAGACGAGATGATTCGCAAGCGTATGTTTCCTCTCCCGGCAGCAGTGAATATGATTCTCACGGGCAAAATTCACGACGCGAAAACCATCTCTTCGGTTCTATGGC
>JAICJP010000297.1 GCA_025928375.1 Candidatus Sulfotelmatobacter sp. | reverse complement strand
TCTCCGCTCGACACGCTCTGTCTGATCTGCGAGGTAAGGATCCTTAATTGCTTCACGAAACCACTTTGAATAATCCCCACGATACAGGTGAAACAGCCAGGTTTCTTCATCGATACCCTCGGCGATCTGAGAAAAAATCGCGAGGTTGTGCGCCTTGATGTTGTCGCGATTGACCGGACCCCGGAAATAGAAGCTGTGATGACGCATTTTGCCCTCAGCATACTTCCGCCGATGGCGGATGCGATCAACTCTGGGCGGAATGATGCCCATCGAGAAAGGCGGCTCGCCGGTTCGAGGGAACCACACAACGGTTTGCCCCGCTCTATGCAACAGGGTTCGTGGCCACGCTAGAGTCTGCCCGCTGGCATCGCTGAACTGGCTCAGTGTTCTTTGTGAGGGTCCAACCGCGATGACCGCATCCACTAGCGACAGAATCGTACGAGAGAGATGTTCCGGATGCACGGTTACTAGCACGGTCTCACCAAGCGTCTGTGGAAGGAGTGTTGAAAGGTGCCCCCAGTCTTCTGGCAACAGATGATGTGCCTCATCGAGAACCATCCAGTGTGGTCGCCCTGTGCGCGTCCGCAGTGTTCGAAGGCTCGGGAACAGTTGCCCGAAGAACTCCGGTCGATCGGCAAGTTGAACCCCCAGCAAATTAACGTTGAGGCTTATTTTGGGGTCCTCGAGAATGCTCAGTACTTCGTTGATGCTGATTGAACGGTGCGGGTCGCCAAGCGTGATCACTTCCTGCAAAGCCCCGTAATCGCCCTCGGGATCGACGATACAGACTTGGTAGCTCTGATCCATCAGACGCTCAACGATCCCGGCAGTTACGGTCGATTTTCCGCTACCGGAGGGCCCGGCGATCAGGATATTCGTGCCATATGGAGGGATGGTGAGCGCAGTCCCGTCATCAAGCATCCCGATGGAGATGAGGTTCCGAGTGAGTTTTCCCTGCATTCTGGCTAGGTCGTCCGCGATCAACTCGTCGACCAACTCTGCCACCCCTAGTCCGGCTTCATTCTGCGTAACCAGGGCAACGAGGCGGCGGATGGAAGGTACGGCATCGGCAACCGCGACGGCACACTCGCAACGCTCAAGAAAAGAGTGGTCATTCTCGGCATTGCCGACGCCCACAGCTTCATGGAAGGAAAGGCCAAGCTTACGTAGGGCATAGTCCAGCCCAGTTGCCTTATTGATGCCGGTCGGAAGTACCATTACGGCATTCTTATTGAAGGCGATGAGCAGTTCCAGCCCCGTATCCTGCACTGCCTGGAGTACAGCAGTTTGATGCGGCAGCCACGTCGAGATGACCACCCGTCCGATCTCGATCGGTTCCACACCAAGGCTTGCCAGACGCTCAATAAACTCTGCCGGCGGCGGTTTTCCGAGGAGTGTTTCCTCTCTCGTGCCGGGCGCGTAGAGCACAGCACCATTTTCCGCTACAACATAATCAAAGAGTTCGATTTGGGGAAGAACCGTTAACAGGTCATCCAGCCGTCGCCCCGTAACCAGTATGGCGCGGCGGCCCGATGCTCGAAGTCGCGCAATCGCATGGAGCGCGGCCGCCGATGCGCGTCCCTTGGTGGCGATCGTGCCGTCATAGTCCGTGACTAGCGCCAAATAGCGCATTCCAAGCGACCTCCTGAAAGGGTTCTACAAACCTAAGATGCGGTAAAGTCGAACCGGACCGAACCGCTCGACGGAGCAAGAAATCGTGTCCTAAGAACGTCAGTAATCTATTGACCAACGAGGCTCTCATTTCTGTCGCGAAAACGGGTTCTCATCGTTGTGGATGAACCTCCGTCCTGAGCGATCAGATAAGGTTGCGGTGCATGGCATGCATGACGGCCTGAAGTCGATTATGTGTTCCGAGTTTCTCGTTGATGTGGTGGAGATGGTTGCGAAGTGTTTGCAGGGTTATCCCAAGATTCTGGGCGATTTCCGCAGAATTCTTCCCATCGGAGAAGAGGCGAAGAATGCTCCGTTCCTGTTCCGAGAGTGACGGGACCGGAGCCAAATGCCCCATGCCGTTTCCATCTGATATCGCAACGATCTGCTTGGAAATTTGCAGCATGTTGTCAAGAAGTTCCTCCTTCTGTCTCCTTTTTGTGATATCCCGGGCCAGCTGTACGATGAGCCGCGGATGAGTCCGGCCATCCTTGAAAATCAAGGTCGACAGATCCACCCAGATCCGGCGACCTGAGCGGGTTGTGACCTCCAGATCGAAGTTGGGCATTGTGCCGTCGTCTTCTGCTGGCTGACCGGCGTAAAACGCTGGAGTGCAGACCTGGGTGCCAAGGTTTCCTCGCCCCCGTAAGAGTCGATGGCACGACTTGCCAATCGCCTCTGCGGATGAGTAGCCGAAAAGTTTCTCGGCTGCTGTGTTCCACGAGCATATGTCGCCCTGTTCATTGACGCAAAAGGCGGCATCGGCTGTTTTCTCAAGAAATTCAAGCAGTTCGCTCTGTAGCATAACGCAGCTCCGATAAGTTGTATGCTCACCACAAGACCATCAAGAACAGGTTGCTTGCAGTGCGCGCTGCATTCGATTTAAGTAAAGGCGTACCCCCGCTGTCGTCTCCAGAATGTGGTGGAGGTCTGTTGTCCCTACCCAGTCGATGCCTACATTGTTCACTGACTCTCCGAGTCAGAAGATGAAGGCTGTTCTGCATCGTGAATACGCCGTGAATAGTTTCAGGCGACCGTGCCCATTGTTCCTGAGGTTGCGATTCGTCCCGGCTGGTACAAAAACCGCATCGTGCTGGCGAACAGGCGTAACATTTCCGTCCAGCACTGCCTCCCCTTGACCGGCGACAATAAACAGGATCTGATCAATGTCTTCCTGGATCTCCTCCCCGATCTCTTGCCCTGGGGGGATGCTCATGACCACCAACTGGCTGCCGGGCCCAGTGCACATCACCTTGCGGAGGAAGTCGTTCTTTCTTCCACTTTTTGTCACTCTCCCTTGGAAAGGTCTGACTTTTTTCTTCGAGCATAGCTCGTTGGTTCTCATAATGTACCTCCTCCGCGTTGGCCGATATCCGCACTACCCGCCTGTCTCTTCGGCAGCTATCCAACGCTAGGGCATTCCAGCAGCCAAACTGAGGAGCAGCAGATTGAAAATGCAATGGGGAAGAGATCGCGATCCTGAAAGGACTTACGAACTCGCTGTCGCGGTTGAAAAATGACGGTCGCGGATAGAGTGATCATATTTCGTCACATGGCGGTCAGCGCCTTAGGCTCTTCTGTTGATGCCCCTCGCCGTGCTGGTCTCACCTGAGGTAACGATCAGTCGCAACTTACGCACAGGCCGAGGAGCGCGGGGACGAGCCTGATCTCAAACCTCGTCCGTAACGATGTCGGCAGATTGGCTTTGCACCTGCCAGAGTCGTAAACTGAACTCCTTCGGACGAGTCACAGAAACGTGTTTTCTCCACGAAAACTCGCCACCAATCTGCTCCTAACCAGTCCTAGCCGGTCGTTAACGCTACGCTACGGATGTGCTTTTGTGACGACCGCCCTGGCCTTGGTGGTGACCCGCTCGATGACCGACTTTGAGCGGGCCCCATACTTTACCCTTTTCATCTTCGCTGTCCTAGTCACGGCATTTTATTCGGGTTGGCGCCCTGCCTTGTTGGTCATTGGCCTCTCGACATTGCTGAACTATTTTCTGATGATTGCCCCATTTTACAAGTTCGGCTTCGCGCGCCCGAACGATGCGCTTCGTCTTGGAGTTTTCATCGCGCTGAGCACAGTCGTTGCTGGTCTCGTTGAGTTGGTTCGCTCTGGCGTGACGCAGTTGCAGGTGGCCCAAATTAAGATCGCGGAGCAGGGGGAACAGCACAGAGTAACGTTGACGAGCATCGGCGATGCGGTGATTTCGGTGGATCTTCAGGAGAAAGTGCAGTTCATGAACCGGATTGCTGAGTCCCTGACTGGCTGGCGTTTGGAAGAGGCCGGGGGGCAGTCGTTGGACGAAGTCTTCAGGATCATCAGTGAATTGACGCGGAAGCCGTTAGAAAGCCCAGTCTCCCGAGCTCTGCGTTCGGGTACGGTAGTCAATCTTGAGAACCACGCGTTGCTCCTCGAGAAAGATGGCACCGAACGCTGCATTGATGACAGCGCGTCGCCCATTCGAGATACCTCCGGAAATGTGATTGGGGCAGTCCTGATCTTCCGAGATGTTTCCAGAAGACGTACGGATGAAAAAGAGAAAGAAGAACTCTTGAGGCGCGAGCAGGAGGCGAAGCAGGAATTAGTACAGACGGTTGAAGCGCTGCGAAAAAGCGAGGCACGTTTTCGAACCATCGTCGACTCCAACATGATCGCTGTTTGCTTTTGGAATGTCGATGGCAGGGTGCTGGATGCGAATGATCGTTATCTGAAGCTGGTCGGCTACAGCCGGGAAGACCTCACTTCCGCAAGGCTGAACTGGCGAGATATCACGCCGAAAGAGCAATGGAAGCTGGACGATGAGGCTATCCGCCAGACAAGAAGGAACGGAGCCTGCTCTTCCTATGAGAAAGAATACATTCGAAAGGACGGCACCCGAGTCCCCGTCCTGCTCGCACACGCGATGCTCGGATCTTCGGAAGAGCAAGGAGTGGCATGCTTTTTCGATCTTAGCGAACGAAAGTTGGTGGAGAAGCTTACCGAAGAAAAGCTCTATCTGGAAGACGAAATTCGCGCTGAATATAACTTCGAAGAGATCGTTGGCCAGAGCTCCGCGCTGAAGCTCGTATTGGGGCAAGTGGAAACCGTGGCGCCCACCGACTCTACTGCTCTTATTTTGGGAGAGAGCGGCACCGGCAAGGAACTGATTGCCCGCGCCATCCATGACCACAGTGCGCGCCGTGAAAGTACTTTCGTTAAGCTGAACTGTGCCGCTATTCCCACCGGCCTGCTGGAGAGTGAACTCTTTGGCCACGAGAGGGGTGCTTTTACTGGAGCCATCGCGCAGAGGCTGGGCCGGCTGGAGCTGGCCCACAGGGGCACGCTGTTCCTGGATGAAGTAGGGGACATTCCCCTGGAGTTGCAGCCCAAGCTCTTGCGGGTTCTGCAGGAGAAGGAATTCGAGCGACTGGGGAGCACACGGACCATACGCGTGGATATCCGCCTGATTGCTGCCACGCATCGCAATCTGGGCCAGATGGTGAAGGAGGGGAAGTTCCGGGAAGACTTGTATTATCGCCTCAAGGTATTTCCGATCCAGGTGCCGCCCTTGCGGGATAGGACAGACGACATTCCCCTCCTGGTTCGCTACTTCGTAGAAAAACATGCCAAGAAGATTGGAAGGAAGGTAGTGACCATACCCGGCGACACGATGAAAGCGCTGACGCGTTGGCACTGGCCAGGTAATATACGAGAACTAGAGAATTTTCTGGAACGGTCGGTGATTCTCTCTTCTGGGCCGGTGTTGAGAGTACCCCTTTCAGAACTCAGGGTGGAAGAGACGACCACGGAAGAGGACATCAAGCTCACGACCCTGGACGAGGCTGAGAGGCAAGCGATTCTGAATGCACTCCGCGAGTCGCACGGGATCATCGCTGGAGCTGACGGAGCAGCTGCCCGCCTGGGTATGAAACGCACCACTCTGAATTCGAAGATGCGCAAGCTAGGCATCAACCGCACGAACCTCTGGAAGTGAGCGTCATCTGACGCAATATCGCCACTTGGTCCCGCCCCAATCTCTGTT
>JAICJP010000004.1 GCA_025928375.1 Candidatus Sulfotelmatobacter sp. | reverse complement strand
GGTGCTGCCCGAACTGGGTTGCGCGACGGCAAACACGCCGTGCGGAACGCCGTTCGTGAATGCTGTGGCGATGTAGTCGCCGACCATGAGGCCGTTCTGCGAATTGGGAAGCCAGGCGAGGTCCATGGGCCCGGTTAGCGCGGTGGGTGTATTCCAGCTCGCTCCTCCATTTGCCGAGGAAATGTATCCCACAAAAAGTTGGCAGGTCGAGGCGGAGCAATTGCTCTGGGGATAGTAGTAATAATGCAGAGCGATGTGGGCGGTTGCGCCCGCGGTTGCAGGATCGATTCCGATTCCGGGGATAAAGTGATCCACGGCGCTAGATACGTCATCGATCGGAATGCGGGTGACGGAACTCCATGTCGCTCCGTCGCTGGATGTGCTGTACACGAGGTCGTTGGTCGAGCAGTCCGCGCGAAAGCGGCAGTCCTCCCATACCACCCAAATGGTTCCGACACCGTCGACAGCGGCCGAGGGCAACGCTCCACTGCGAATTCCTCCGGCATCGCCGTGAAGCTGAACGTTGGAGATGGTGGAGGGAGCGGTCCAGCTGGCGCCTCCATTGCTGGAGGAGAGCGCTGCCATTCCGCTGGCGTTGCTGCCGGAGAAGAGCTCAAAGGGAACAATCACGGTGCCGTTTGGCTGGACCAGTGGTTGGCCGCCGATCCCTTCAGCGAAGTTGGGAGTGGAGAGAGCTGGGCCCCAGGTAAGGCCTCCGTCGGCCGAAGTACTCATTCTGATCTGGCCGAGGTTCGAGGTGTCGTCCCATTCCAGATAGCAGTTGCCGAAAAACGGGCTGCTGGGCCAGGGGTCACAGACGATCCAGTTTTTGTCCGAACCGGGGCTGCTCGCATTGACGCCGATGGGATTCTGCCAGATCAACCCGTCGTTCGAACGGCTCACGACCACTGCCGGAGTCGACAGGGTGGCCGACAGCGGAAGAGAGGCAATCATCCAGACTGCATGCTTGGCATCGTACGCGACCACCGGGTCGCTGGCCGCGTCGTACGGGCCGGTTCCCTCCCCGGTAGTCAGTCCTGGCAAGAAGCCGTGGCTCCAGGTTTTTCCCCCGTCGGTGGATGTGGCCCAGCCGATGTCCGTCGCACCGCCGCTCGGGATGCGTCCGGTTTGAAATGCGGCGACCAGAGTGGAACCGTTCGCGATCATATGCGGTTCGACTTCGGTGGCGTGCTGGCCGGGTCCCACGGTGTAGGGGTCAGAACTGATTTGGAGGAGATTCGAACCGACGGGATTTTGGGGCGTCGATGGAGTGGACGGGTCTGTGAATAGAGAAGAGGATCCGCCGCCCGAGCAGGCGCTCAGGGCCATGGAAAAGGCTGTGAGGCAGGCTATCAGGATTGGGCGGCGCGCCGAGTGTCCGGGGCTGAACTCAGAGGCAGGCGACGCGGAAAACATCGACTTATGATCAGCGGGATTGCCGAGAAGCGCAACCGAATTATCGGGACGAAGCAGGACTTGCGAAATTCTGGGAGTCACTTCTTACGAACATAATCGCCAAGTTATCGGAGTAGATGGACTTCCATCCAGGAGCTTGGCTTAGCATGGCGGAGATGGCGGCATTGCGCGGCATAAGCACGCACGTGATGTTGTGATCGCGCAGGAAGTCGTCCCATCCGGGCTGGGCGCGAAACATCTTCAGGTAAGAGGCCAATACCTGCTCGCCGTACAAATCGTGGCGATCATCCAAGAGGACTTTGCTTCCGGGATAGAGGCGGTAAATGACGTATCCACCCCAGGAATCCGGGGTGAGCACCGGAGAGGAGATTCTTATTGATTCCAGATGGTCAACGGCAGCGACGGGCATTCGGCTGGGATCGAAATGAGCATTTGCCAGGACTTTGCCCGCGAAGCGTCCGCCATTGAAGTCGACGAAGAGCACAAAAACAACAGCGACGATGACCCAAATATGACCGCGAAGCGTCGAATCGACCGTGGTCATCCTTTTGCTCAATTTTGAAAGCGCTCGCAACGGCGGCAGGAGTGGACCGACGATTAGTACCAGCAAGATGGAAGCGACAGGAATGTTGCGGGATGCGAAGAGACCGGCGTAGATGGCGAACATCAACAGGAGCAACTCACTCGTTTTTAGAGCCCGCTTGCGGATGGCGAGGGCCGCGAATGTCACCAGCAAGAGGGCGAGAAAACAACGCGGCGCGAGTTGGTGGAAGTTGGGCGACTGGAATTCCTCGATGTGATCCATGAGGAAGGGATTTCGGAGATAGGAAAATATGTGCCGGTGCAGGGCCCAGCCGTACGGGTTCACGAAGGTGGCGGCGGCGCAGAGAAGTGTAGCCGCAGATAAATCTCGCAGGCGTTTACCGCAGGCGAGACGCAGGAGAGTGTCGTCAAAGGTCCGAGCAGTGGCCCGCCAGGACCACAGCGCGCTCAACCAGAAGATTGCGCACAAGACCAGTCCGAGCAGAAAACCGCCGTGCAGGTTGACCCAGATCACCATAGTCGTGGGGAGCAACCAGAGCCGGCGGCTTCGGGCAGCAATTTTCGCCGCCATGCTCTCCTGCTCCGAGCCATCCAGAATGGTGAACCAGATCACGACGAAGAGCCACGTGAGCACGTGGGGACGGGCAAGGACGTGGATCATCGATGCAGAGATGGCAAGCAAGATCAGGAACAGGGCGGCAAAAAACTTCGTGCCGCGCGTGATCATGGATTGAAAGGTGATGGCGAAAGTGGCAGCGATAACAAACGCATTGAACCAGACAACACCGTTTAAGCTCACCGCTGAATCCAGCGCGCCGACGATTGCGTCGTAGAGCCACTCCCAGGCGATCCATCGCTTGCCGCTCATGATCGACGAGTACGGATCCACGCGAGGAATACGGTGCGTGGAGAGGATCTGCTGTCCGGTACGGATGTGCCATCCGATTCCGGCATCGCCAAGCATTTTGGCGGCGAGGCCAGTAAAGCAAAGCGAGCCGAGAAGAACTACGAAGATCATGTCCGAGGCCGCCGGCAAGGCCCAGCGAACCCAGGTACTTGCGGGAGATTTCTGGGGCAAAGAACTTATGGAACCGTCGGGCATCGCGTGAATCTTATAGGTGAGGGCACAGGACATCAAGATGATGAACAACGGAGTACCGCGGGTGGCAATTGTGGGAGCAGGTTTTGGAGGCCTGAACGCGGCGCAGGCTCTGGCCCACGCTCCCGTGAAGATCACCGTTATTGATCGCAAGAATTTTCATACCTTTCAGCCATTGCTCTACCAGGTGGCGACCGCGGGGCTGTCGCCGGGTGAGATTGCGGCGCCGATTCGCTCCATTCTGCGCTCGCATCGCAATGTTGAAGTGCTGATGGCTGAGGTGACGGGATTCGATCTGGAGCGGCGAATCGTGCACACGCCGGAAGTGGAGGTTGCTTACGATTATTTGATCGTTGCGGCTGGGGCCCAGCATTCATATTTCGGGCATGACGAGTGGGAGCCGCTGGCTCCTGGATTGAAGACGATTGAAGACGCGCTGGAGATCCGGCGGCGAGTGCTGCTGGCGTTTGAGCTGGCCGAGCGGCAGGCGGTGGCAGGAGAAACCGCGACGCCCATCAATTTCGTTGTGGTTGGCGGAGGTCCGACCGGGGTAGAACTCGCGGGGACTTTAGCGGAGATATCGCGGCACGCTCTGGCCCACGAGTTCCGGTCGATTGATCCGGCGCGGACGCACATTGTTCTGCTGGAAGGCGGGCCGCGCGTGCTGGCGGCTTACGCGGAAGATCTCTCGCGCAGTGCGGAGGAGCAACTCAAGCAACTGGGAGTTGAAGTGCGCACTTCGACGACAGTGACAAAGGTCGAGCCCGGGGCAGTTTGCCTGGGCAACACTCGCCTGCCCGCTACGGTGGTGTTGTGGGCGGCGGGGGTAGCGGCTTCGCCGTTGGGTAAAGCTTTGGGCGGCCCGGTCGATCGGGCGGGACGGGTGCCGGTCGCGCCGGATCTGAGTTTCCCGGGACATCCGGAAATCTTTGTGATTGGTGATCTTGCGGCGGCGAAAGATGAGAGTGGGAAGCTCCTCCCCGGAGTTGCTCCGGTGGCCATCCAACAAGGGAGGTTCGTGGCCAAGCTGATTCGCGATGAGGTGAAGTCGGGTGGACGGTTGAAAACTCGTCCTGAGTTTCACTATTGGGATAAGGGCAGCCTGGCGACGATCGGGCGAGCAGCGGCAGTGGCGCAGTTTGGGCGGATTCACATTTCGGGCTTTGTGGCGTGGTTATCGTGGCTGTTCGTTCACATTCTGTTCCTGATCGGATTCCGCAACCGGCTGCTGGTATTTATCCAGTGGGCATGGTCCTATTTCACTTACGAACGGGGAGCACGGTTGATTACGGGCAGGACGGACCTGCCAGGATGGACCCCTCCCGCGGTGCCGATTGAGGCTCCTGATCTGGAAGAAATTCGCTCCGGGGTTTCCAAATAGGCGGAAAATAGGGGGGTGAGAGAGCTTTCACCACAGAGGGCACAGAGGAGCAGAGGGGATAGCTCTGTGAAGCTTTATGGTGAATTGCGTGTGCTGTAATGACCTTTATGAAAACACTGGTTGGGTTTCGACTTCTGCCCTGCATAGTGGCGATCGCTTTCTGCTCTACGCTGGCTCGCGCTGAAGTGGTCAAGATTGTGGTGGACGACACCATACAGCCGATCACGGCGGAGTACATCTCGCGCGCGATTGATGAGGCGGTGCGCAGCAATGCGCAGGCGGTGCTGATCGAGATGAATACTCCGGGGGGCCTAGTGAGTTCAACCCGAGAAATCATCGACAAGATCACAAGCTCGCCGGTGCCGGTGATTGTTTACATCACGCCTACAGGAGGACATGCCGGGTCGGCGGGAATTTTTATTCTGGAATCCGCCGACGTGGCGGCCATGGCTCCGGGAACGGCGGCGGGAGCGGCACATCCTGTGGCGTTGATCGGGCCGGTGCAAATGAAGCCCGACGATGAGATGAAGCGGAAGATGGAAAACGATACCGCGGCGCTAATGCGCTCCGTGGCGTCCAAGCGTGGACGGAATGTAGAGGCGGCCGAGGGCGCGGTGCGCGAATCGAAATCGTTTACCGAGCAGGAGGCACTGGCGCAGCACCTGATTGATTATGTCGCCAGCAGCCCCGAGGATCTGTTCCGGCAGATGCAGGGGAAGAGCTTGAAACGTTTTCACGGCGAAACCGCGACGTTGAATCTCGTCGGGCAGCGTCTGGTTCCGTTTGAGATGACGCTGAAGGAAAAGATTCTGGATGGCCTGATGGATCCGAACTTTGCGTTTCTTCTGCTCGCGATTGGGGCGCTGGCGCTATACATCGAGTTCAACCATCCCGGAGCTGTCATTCCCGGGACGGTGGGAGTAGTTTTTATCCTGGTGGCGGCGTTCGCACTGAATCTTCTGCCCACGCGCTGGGCCGCACTGGGACTGATCCTGGGAGCTTTCGCCCTGTTTGCGGCGGAAGCAAAATTTGCCTCGCACGGGGTGCTTACGGTCGGGGGCATAGCCCTGCTCACGCTGGGGGGATTACTGCTGGTGGACTCGCCGATTCCGGAAATGCGCGTGCATCTCGCGACAGCCCTGGCGGTGAGCGTTCCTTTAGGTTTCATTACCGCATTTCTCATGACGATTGCGTTGCGAGCACGTCGTAACAAAATTGTGACGGGAGAACAGGGACTGGTGGGAGAGACTGGCGTGGTGCAGGCCGCATTGTCCCCGCGGGGAAAGGTATTTGTTCACGGTGAGATTTGGGATGCGGTGGGGACGTCGGAATTGCCGGCGGGGCAGATGGTGGTGGTGCGCAGAGTGGATGGGCTGACGCTGCAGGTGGAACCGGTGGCGTCCTCTAGCGCAAATACGAAGACATCGGCGAGTGCGGTTTTGTCCTGAAGCGGTGGCGTGCGCGCCTTATCGGCGCGAGACGAGGAGATTGCGGTCCAGGCGAATCTCGAGGGCGGTGTCTTTGTCCAGGATTAGATCGCGCCCGGACTCCAAGGCAGAGTAAGCAGCATCGGCTGCGCCATTGCCGGCACCCTGAGCGGCGCCTCTCTTTCCGGCGGCACGCTGGCCTTCGGCAGCACCGCGACCTGCGCCTACAACGACAACCTCAGCGACTTCTTCCTTTGTCATTCCCTTGCGGCCGATTTCTCCTTCTTCGCCAATCGCGCGCATACCGTGTTCCCCGGGCACACCGGTCACAGTGGCGATGAGCGGAACCCATCCGCGCGGGGTATCAATCTGATCGAAGCTCAGTAGAATTCTGGTGCGGAAACCGGGAAATACAGAGCTGACGTGCCCCTTGATTTTCGCTCCTTCGCGAAGAGTCTCGCCATCTTCGGCGGTCAGCGGCTCGGCGAGGCGCGCGTGAAAATGGTCACCGGCTTTCACCGTTCTGGTGTCGATGCGATCAGAAAGCTGGATGAGCGCAACGGTGCCCTGCGCGACGGCGTTCGGCGGGGCTGGAGGACCTTGGGGTACGTCCTGCGGGGGCGGAGGTACATCCTGCGGGGGCGGCGCATCCTGGGCGATGGCCAACAGGCAGAACAAAGCTATGGAGATTGTGCACAGGCTTACGCTGCGGATGGAAAGGGTCGGGCTCGACATAGGGATCCCCCTGGGATCAGGAACTCTGATTGTAGATTGGATGGAGGGAGGGCCGAAATTGCTGCCTGAAGGCGGCTGATATTGTTTTTGAGCTCCCAAAGCTGGAGTGCAGGCTGGACACGAACGGAAGGGTGCGACAGGTCAGCAGCTTACGTCGGGTCCGGCGACGGCCATAATGTCAACCTTGAGAGTCGTGGAATGCGGTCCGGCCATGGCGGTGGCAGGCGTTTTCCCGGCCGAGGGCAATATGCCGACGGCACGGTTTCGACCTGTTTGCTTGGCCTGCTGCAGGCCTCGATCGGCGAGGCTTAAGACCTCTTCGAAAGACACCGCACGCGGATCCTGCGCAAACCAGGGGAACGGGGCCCATCCCAGCGAGCAGGTGCGATGGATTTTCTCTTCCGGTTCATTGATCGTAAAAGGGGTATCCGCGACAGCAGAGAGAACGCGTTGGGCCAACAGTTCGGCTTCCCTGCGGTCTGTATAACGCGAGACGATGAGGAACTCTTCCCCTCCCCAGCGCACCAGGACATCGGAATGGCGGATCGAAGAACTGATGCGGCGGGCCATTTCAATCAGGACTCTGTCTCCGACATCGTGCCCGTAGCGGTCGTTGATGTCTTTGAAATTGTCGGCGTCGATCAAGTAAAAAACGAGGTCACGGGTGTGGGGATCGTGAGCATCGGCGTGGGAGCGCAGAGCCTGGGCCACGTCGCCTTCAATGGTGGCGGAGAAATAGCGGCGATTGCGCAAGCCGGTCAGGGGGTCGGTCAGGGAGGCTTCCTCAAGTACGACATTATTGCACTGCAACTCGCGATTGAGACGGCGGTGTTGGATAAACAGCAGCAGCGCCATCAGGAACATGGTGGCGAGGGTGACCATGGTTCGGAAGTGCGACGCGCTCTGGGGCAGGCGCGGATTCAGCATGGCAGTAAGCGCGATGATCGGCAGCGAAAGAACCGCAGTCATTGCCAGATTTGCCATCCAGGTGTTGTACGACTCATCCGCCGCGGTTTCAGGTGCGGGCGACAATCCGCGGCCTTGCATCGCTACCGCGGTGAATAGGACAAAAGAGCCTGAGTAAGGAATGTCGTACCAGCTGCCGGGGAAGTAGATGCCGTTTTCCAACGCGTGGTTGATGACGTAGAAGGCGATGCCATTGAACGCTGCCGCAGCCAGGAAACAGGCATAGAAGCGTCTCCAACGACCCTGGCTTTCGCGCAAGAACAACAGCAAGGTACCGCACATCAGCAGGGACTGAGCGGCGGACAGCAGATCGTAATTCCGGCTATAGGTCGGTTCGTTGGGCCAAGGATATTGCCAGGTGACGACGAAAGCGACATAGAGGTACAGCCACCAGAGCAATAGAAGAAGAAAGTCCAGCAATCCCAGTTGTGCGCTGGTGTGCGAGGGCTCGCGATGGGGACGCAGCAGCAAACCTGCAATCATCGGCGCACCCGCCAAAAACAGGAGGGCGTCGGCGGGATACATACTCGGGATCGGCTTTCTTAGCAGAAGGTCGAAAACAATCCAGACCATCTGGTCAGCGAGCCAAAGCCCCCAGCCTGCGGATTGCAGGAACCAGAACCAGCGCAAACGGCGTGTGCTGGCCAGTCCTTGCCTGCCAAAAGCCAGCAGAGCCAGCAGCATGAGTAAGGCACCAGTGATGTCGCTGACAGTACTCTTGGCGAGACCGCGGGGCAGCCAGAGGCATCCGGCGACGAGCGTCGCCATGAGCAGCGCATTGGCTGCCATACTGATCTTTTTTAGATTGCGCCCCTGCAATGTCGCCCCCCGGCGAGCAGATCAGGCTTTGGCCCCGGTGGTGTAGGTAACCCGGTATCTTCGATCGTTTATTTCTTTCCGTAAATCGTCCCAGATGTTGTCCGGCATCTCGAGGAACACTTTCACGATTTCCGGATCGAACTGGCGTCCTGAAAACTTTTGGATTTCCGCGCGGGCCGCAGCGTAGGACTGGGCTCGGCGATATATACGATCGGAGGTAATCGCGTCAAACGTATCCGCAATTGAGAAGATGCGCGCCCCAATGGGGATTTCATTGCCTCTGAGATGCCGAGGATAGCCCTCGCCGTTAAACCACTCCTGATGTGAGTACACGATCTCGGCAACCTCTACCAGAAAAGGAATCTTCTTTACGATCTGGTAGCCGTGATACGCGTGCTCTTTCATGATCTCCATTTCTTCGGGTGCAAGTTTTCCCGGCTTCTTCAGAATCTCGTCAGGAATTGCCATCTTGCCAATGTCGTGCAGGAAAGCACCGCGCGCAATGACGGTAACCTGTTCGCGGGGCAAGCCGAGGGCCTGCGCAATGGCGATGGTGAATAGGGTGACGCGGCGGGAGTGCCCTTCGGTTTCGCGGTCCTTCAAGTCGAGGGCATCGCCCAGAGCTTCCAGAGTGATGTCGTACGAGCGCTCCAGGCTGGACATGGCCGCCTGCAGTTGATCGGTACGCGCTTTGACCAGCGACTCCAGATTGGTCTGGTAGGTGCGGTTTTCGACTTTTAGGCGGCGATTCTCCAGCGCGCGGCTGACGGTGTTCAGAAGTTGCTCGCGCTCAAAAGGCTTCAGCAGGTAGTCGTACGCGCCATTGCGGATGGCGGCCAGGGCCACCGAAATATCGTGAACGGCGGTGACCATCACCACCGGCATATCGGGGTACTTTTCCTTGGTGCGCTCCAGCAGGCCGATGCCGTCGAGGTCGGCCATCATCAGGTCAGAAAGCATCAATTCGAATTCTGCACCGGTATTAAGCACGGCCAGAGCTTCCATGCCGGAACCTGCCTGTTTGCAGAGGTATCCCGCAGCGCCGAGCATGGACGCCACGATCTCGCGAATCGGCTCTTCGTCGTCGACTACAAGGATGCGATCTGGCATGGGTACACGAAAGTCTATCGGCGATTGTAACCGTTCCGCGAGATTCCGAAAGTAATCATTGAGGTCCGGAAAGTGCGTGGAGAATGGGCAGCCGCATGGTATTCAGAGACGAGGAATCCCTACGTCCTAAAGCATGAGCGCGTCCCTTTGGTCGATGTGGAATTCGGCGGAGAGGCTGGGAATCGTGCGGCCTTCGGCGGCAGAGTGGACTCTGCTGATCTTGCTAGGCGCTTCCCTGCTCGCGCTGCGGACTTTTCGCGATAGTTACCTGAAAATCTGGGTCGTGGGATGGGCTGCCCTGCTGGCCTCGCGTTTGGCCGAACATTGCCTGGCGGCGAAGCTTCCGGCACCGTTTGATCAAGTGGTGGTGCAGGCCGGATTTGTGCTGGCCATTGGGCTGCTTGCCTGCGCGGTTCTGGTGTACGCGCGCATGCGCGATCTGATCCTTCCCCTGATGGTGATCACCCCGGTGCTGGTGGGGTTTGCCGGGGCGCGGGTGCTGTTGTGGCCGGATTCGCTACCCCTGCGGGTTGCGCTGGAAATCAGCTATCGGTTCGTGCTGCTCACGGCTGCGGTTTCGCTGCTGCGAGCCCGGCGGGGTAGATGGGAACCGGCGGCATGGCTGCTGGCATTGACCTTGCCGATGCTTCATCTTGCGTGGTCGCCCTTCACCGATGGGGTGCCAGTTGGAGCTTCGATTGCGATTGAGGTTACGCTTGGCCTGAGCATGCTGCTGGTCGTCTTCGACGAGGCGCGCGGGCGGACGCGGCGATTGCTGGCCATGCAGCGCATCACCGAAGGGGTTACCGGGGCGCAGCAGTATGGGCACATTGTCGATCGTGCAGTGGAGGAACTGAAGTACGGCATGCGGGTCCGCGGGGCGTGGTTCCGTCTGGCCGAAGGCGGACATCTCGTAGCTACGCATGCGGCGGGGCTGACCTCTGATTTCTTGCGCGATGCAGGGTTTGCCGAAATCTCCGAAGGCGTTTCGAAAATTCTGGAACACCCGGGCGCACACGTGACCTCCCGCAACGACGCCGGGCACGAGCCCAAAGAGGCTCTGGAACACGAGAAAATCCGGCAGGTAGTTACGGTTCCGGTGCTGGGAGGCAAGGCCCCGGTTGGACTGTTGATGTTGGGGAACTCTTACGGGCGGCAGTGGACCGCCGAGGAATTGGAGTTCCTGCAGGCTTGCGCCAAGCAGATTGCCTTGGGAGTAGAGAACTTCCGGTTGCTGGAGCAGGTGTTGCGCTCGCAGCGGCAGTGGATGAATACATTTGATTCTATCCATGACATCATCCTGGCCCACGATGCCGACTACCGGATCATCAAGGCGAATCAAGTCCTGCTCGGCCAGCTTTCTCAGGCGGCTGCCGATGTAATTGGGAATAGCTGCGAATCGGTCCTGCCGCATACGTTCGGCGAGTGGACAGGATGTCCGTACTGCGCCATGGGGGGAGACGAGGAATTCACCGAAGGCGCCGACCCCTGCTTTGGCGGATTTTCGGTGGTGTCGACTTCGTCGTACACCGAACAGGGGAGCGCGCAAAAGGGCACCATTCACGTGGTCCGCGATATTACGGAGCGGCGGTCAGCGGAGGAGAAATACCGGCTGCTCTTTGAACAGGTGCAGGAAGGGGTGTATGTCGCCAGTCCGGCGGGGACCCTGATCGACTGCAATGACGCGTTCGTGCACATGCTGGGTTACAGCAACCGCTCAGAGTTGCTGGTGCTCAATCTGGAGTCGGAGATCTGCGTCGATCCCAAGCAACGGGAGGCCTTCCGGAAAGAACTTGAGGCGCATAACCTGGTGCGCAATTTCGATGTCACCCTGCGGCGCAAGGACGGGACATTATTGCTGGCCTCGGAGAGCAGCTTCGCTACTCGTAGCGGAACTGGGCTGATTGAGCGCTACCAGGGCTTTGTGCTGGACATGACGGAGAAGCGCCGCGCCGAAGACGAGATGCAGCGGCGGAACCGCGAATTGAATGCGCTGAATGCAATGGCGGTGGTGGCGGCGCAATCCTTCGATCTCGACGAGATTCTGAATCTGACGTTGCGGCAGGTGGTCACGCTGTTTGGCGCCGAGAGTGGCACGATGTATCTGTCGGATGCGGATAATCCCACGTTCCGGCGCCGGGCGGCGTGGGGACCGCGCAGCCGGGATAAAGTGCGGGTGGCGGAGATCACGTTCCCTGACGGCTTTGGGGACCTGGTGATGCGCTCGCGGGCGGAGGTGGTGACGGCGGAGTACACGCCGCATCTGCCGGCGAGCGTGGCTGAATTCCTGAAGTCGGATCAAGACCGCTCGTGGATTTGGGTGCTGTTCTGGGCCAAGGAAAATCCGGTCGGGCTGATGGGGCTTTGCAATCATCAGGGATACGAATATTCCAGCAACGATGAGAATTTGCTGGTCGCAATCAGCCGTCAGTTGGCAACCACGATCGAGAAAGTTCGGTTGTATGAGGAAACCTGCCGGGCCTACGAAGACTTGCGCAAGACACAAGAGCAACTGCTGCAGAGCGAGAAGATGTCGGCAGTGGGGCAGTTGATCGCTGGGGTGGCGCATGAACTGAATAATCCCCTGACGGCGATCCTGGGCTACGCGCAATTGCTGGAGACCGAAGGGCTGAATACGCGGGCGCAGGATTACGTGGCCAAGCTCTTCAAGCAGGCACAGCGCACGCACAGGGTAGTGCAGAACCTGCTGTCTTTCGCACGGCAGCGCAAGCCGCAGCGGGACGAAGTGGATCTCCGCAGAGTGCTCGAGGAGACACTAGCCTTGCGCGACTACGATCTTAAGGTCAACAACATCGAAGTAGAGCGCGACGTTCCTGCAGAACCCGCGACTGTCATCGCCGACGCGCACCAGATCGAGCAGGTATTTCTAAACATCATCAACAACGCGGTGGATGCGATTCTGGAGACCGGGCGCACGGGGAAGTTGAAGATTCACGTTGGCACGCAGAATGGGCACGTATGCACTTCGTTCAGCGACGATGGGGCGGGGATCAAAGATCCGAAGCGGATTTTCGATCCGTTCTATACGACCAAGAGCGTGGGCAAAGGCACCGGGCTGGGGCTCAGCATCTGCTACGGCATTGTGAAGGAACACGGCGGGGATATTACGGCGCACAATAACTCTGACGGCGGGGCGACGATTGAGGTGCGCATTCCCGCATCGACGGCGGTCGCGGCCGTGGAGGAGGAGGCGCCGAAAGCCGCTCCCCGGCAGCATGAGGGCGCGATCTCCGGCCGGGTGTTGCTGGTGGAGGAAGAAGAGGCGGTGCTCGAGTTCGAGCGCGATGTGCTCATGGGTGCGGGAGCAGAGGTGGTCACGGCCCAGAGCGGCGACGACGCCAGGACTCGCCTGCAGTCTGAGCAGTTTGACGCTCTCATCCTAAGTGGCAAGACGCCGGACCAGTGGGGCGCGAAGGAATCGTATCCGTGGATCAAGCAGAACTGCCCGAGCATGGAAGGGCACGTGCTTTACACGTTTTCGGCAGGTGTGGAACCGAGCGATGGGCGGGCATTCGTGCAAGAAAACAATGTTCCCTACCTCGTAAGGCCCTTTGAAGTGGCTGAACTCATCAGCCAGGCGCGGAAGCTGCTGCAGAAGGCCCTGGCAGCGGAAGCGGGCGGAGACTAAGCCCTGTGACCCTCTGTGGTAGAGGCGACTCACCGCAGGGGATCCCAGAGGAACAGCCTTAATACCCACAGGTCTGCACACGCTTCCTCAATTCCCCATACGGTAGACTAGCCTCAGACCCATGTCCCAATTCGTTCACCTGCACCTGCACACCGATTATTCCCTGCTGGATGGCGCTTGTGATGTCGAAAAGCTGTGCCAACGCGTGCAGGAACTCGGCATGCCCGCCGTGGCCATGACCGATCACGGGAACATTTTCGGCGCGGTGCATTTCGTCAATGCGGCGCACAAGCACGGGGTGAAGCCGATCGTTGGGTGCGAGTTGTACGTGTGCAAGAAAGAGGACCACCGCGCGGCCCCGGAAGGCGACACCTACAACCACCTGCTGGTGCTGGCCGAAAACGAAGAGGGATACCGGAACCTGGTGAAGATAACGTCCGAGGCTTCCCTGCACGGCTTTTACTACAAGCCGCGGGTCAGCAAGAAATTTCTGGCGGAACACTCGCGCGGGCTGATCGGGCTCTCGGGATGCCTGAAGGGTGAAGTAGCCGAGCGCTTGATGGAGAACAATTACGAGGCCGCGCGCACGGCTGCGGGGACGTTCACCGACATCTTCGGCAAGAACAATTTCTTTCTCGAGATTCAGGACCAGGGGCTGGAGATGGAGCACCGCATCCATCCCGGGCTGTTCAAACTGGAAAAAGACCTTGGCCTGCCGCTGGTCGCCACCAACGACAGCCATTACCTCTGTGAGGATGACGCGCATGCGCAGGACGTGATGGTGTGCATCCAGACGGGCAAGTCGATCCGCGATACGGCTCGCATGAAGTTCGACGGCACGCAATTTTTCGTCAAGAACTATGACGAGATGCACCGCGTCTTCAAGGACTCGCCTGACGTGCTGACGCGCACGCTCGATATTGCCGAGCGCTGCCACCTTAAAATCGAGAAAATTCCCAATCCGTTTCCCCAGTTCGAAGTGCCCGCGGGATACAGCATTGACAGCTACTTCGTACACGTGACACGCGAGGGCTTTGCGCGGCGGCTGGAAACTTTGCGTCCGCTGCACGAGCAAGGCAAGCTGAAGCATTCGATCTCCGATTACGAGCAGCGGCTGGAGCGTGAACTTGGCATCATCCAGCAGATGAAGTTCCCGGGATATTTCCTGATTGTGTGGGACTTCATTCGTTACGCGAAAGAGCATGGGATCCCGGTGGGACCGGGGCGCGGATCTGCGGCAGGATCGCTGGTTTCGTATGCGCTGGGCATTACTGATATAGACCCGCTGCAGCATGAGCTGCTGTTCGAGCGCTTTCTGAACCCGGAGCGCGTGTCCATGCCTGATATCGACATTGATTTCTGCATGAACCGGCGCGCCGAGGTGATCGACTATGTCACGCGCAAATACGGGCGCGACAATGTGGCGCAGATCATCACGTTTGGGACCATGGCGGCGAAGGCCGCGATCAAGGACGTGGGCCGGGCGATGGACATTCCGTATGCGGACGTGGACCGCATTGCGAAGATGGTTCCGACGCAGCTCAATATCACGCTGGACCAGGCCATCGCGGATTCTCCGCAGCTGAATGAGGCCTATGCCAAAGATCCGCAAGTGCGGGAGTTGCTGGACACGGCGAAGAAACTGGAAGGCCTGGTGCGGAATTCCGGAGTGCATGCTGCCGGCGTGGTGATCTCGCCCCGTCCGCTGACCGATCTGGTCCCGCTGCATCGCACTAAGAACGATGAAATCGTGACCGCGTTCGACATGGTGGCGATCGAAAAGATGGGACTCCTGAAGATGGACTTCCTCGGGCTGACCACGCTCACGATTCTGACCGACGCGCTGAAGCTGATCGAGCAGAAGCGGGGGACTCCACTGACGCTGGAAGAAATTCCGCTGCACGACCAGGAGACTTACCGAGAGGTCTTCCACAAGGGACTCACGTCGGGCGTATTCCAGTTTGAATCGCATGGCATGCGCGATGTGCTGCGCAAATATCAGCCGAATTCGATTGAAGATCTGACTGCTCTCAATGCCCTGTACCGTCCCGGGCCGATTCAGGGCGGCATGATTGATGACTTTGTCGATCGTAAGCACGGGCGCAAGAAAGTTGAGTACGATCTGCCGGAACTGCAGGAGATTCTGCAGGAGACCCTGGGCGTGATCGTGTATCAGGAGCAAGTCATGCAGATCGCGAACCGGCTGGCGGGATATTCGCTGGGGGATGCGGACCTGCTGCGCCGGGCGATGGGCAAGAAGAAGCCGGAAGAGATGGCGCAGCAGCGCGAGCGCTTTGTGAAAGGCGCGACGGAGCGCAAATATCCGGCGAAAAAGATCGAGAAGATTTTTGACTTGATGGCGCAGTTCGCGGGATATGGATTCAACAAGTCGCATTCGGCGGCTTATGCACTGTTGGCGTATCACACGGCGTATCTGAAGACTCATTTCCCGGTCGAGTTCATGGCGGCGCTGCTGACCTCGGTGACCGGATCGACCGATGATGTGGTCAAGTACATCAACGAATGCCGCGAGATGGGGATCGCGGTGGAGGCGCCGGACATCAACGTTTCCGACGCGAACTTTACTCCGCACGAGCAAAACATCCGGTTCGGCTTGGCGGCGGTGAAAAACGTTGGGGGGAATGCAATTGAGTCGATCGTGGCGGCGCGCAAGAAGCTGGGAAGATTCAAAACGGTTTTCGAGTTCTGCGAGAACGTCGATCTGCGACTGCTGAACAAGCGGGTGATCGAGTCGCTGGTCAAAAGCGGGGCCATGGATTCGATGGGACGCCGCGCTCAGCTGATGGCCGTTCTGGACAAGGCGATGGAGCAGGCCCAGAAGGTGCAGCGCGATGCCGAGTCCGGGCAGCACGGGCTTTTTGGGGTGTTCCAGGAGGAGCAAACCGGCGCCGACAACCACAAACTGCCCAACGTGCCTGACTGGGATGAGCACACGCGGCTTTCGGCGGAAAAGGAAATTCTCGGCTTTTTTATCTCCGGGCATCCCTTGGAGAAATACAAGGACAAGTTGCAGGATCTGCGGGCGTTGAGCATTGAGGAGATCGCCGGGATGACGAAATCAACCGGCAAGGACGAGACCATCGTTACCGCCGGGATCATCAGCAACGTACGCGTGCTGAAATCGAAGAAAGGCGACTTCTACGCGCAGTCAACGCTGGAGGATATGACGGGATCGATTGACATGATCGTGTTCCCCGAGGCGTTCAAACGGATCGGCGAGAAGGTGAAACTGGAAGTCCCGGTGCTGGTGAAGGCGGGCGTGCGCATTGAAGAGGGAGCGAATCCAAAGATCACGGCTGCAGAGATCATGCCCCTGGAAGAGGCCAAGGTGCCACTGCCCCGGGCGCTGCGCATTCGCGTGATGGTGGACACGGCCGGGGAAAACACCATTGACGATCTGCACGCCCTGTTCCTCGAGCGCAAGGGCGAGGCCAAGGTGCTTTTCGATATCGAGCGGCAGGGCGATTTCATGGTGGTAATGGAGGCGGACGGCTATAATGTGCTTCCAGATCGCAACTTCATCGCCCGGGTTGAACAGCTATGCGGGCGCGGCAGCGTTCGCATCATCAGCTGAGGCATTGCATGGCACCTACAGAAAAAGCGCAGCAGGAGTTGGAGCAGATCGAGCGGCAGGTGGCGGAGATGGAGTCCAATGGCCCCACCGACGCGACCCGGCGGGAGATCGCGAAACTGCAGGAACGCATCGATCACCTGCGCCAGGAGATGAACGCTCCGCCCACGGCGTGGCAGAAGACCGAACTGGCGCGGCATCCGCAGCGGCCGCAGAGCCTGGATTACATCGAGCGGGTTTTTACCGACTTCAGCGAAATTCACGGCGACCGCGGTTTCGGCGACGATGCCGCCATCATTACGGGCATGGCGCGTTTTCATGGGGAAGAAGTGCTGGTCGTGGGCACCCAGAAGGGGCGCGACATGAAGCAGCGCGTCTTCCGCAATTTTGGGACGCCGCATCCCGAGGGCTACCGCAAGGCGATTCGAGTGATGCAGATTGCCGAGAAGTTCAAGCGGCCGATCTTCACCCTGATCGACACGGACGGCGCTTATCCCGGGATTCACGCCGAAGAGCGCGGGCAGGCCGAGGCCATCGCTTACAACCTGCGCGAGATGGCGCGCCTGGAAGTGCCTATCATCGCGACGGTGATCGGGGTCGGTGGAAGCGGCGGGGCCCTGGCGATCGCGGTGGCGGACCGGGTGCTGATGATGGAGAACTCCATCTATTCTGTTATCTCTCCCGAAGGTTGCGCGGCCATCATGTGGCGGGATGCCACTAAGAAGGAACTGGCGGCCGAAGCCATGCGGATCACGGCTACGGACCTGCAGGAACTCGGTTGCGTGGACGACATTGTTCCCGAGCCGGAAGGAGGCGCGCATCGCGATCACGAGGCCGCCGCCAACCTGCTGGACGTCAGCCTGCAGAAGCATCTGGCCGAACTCAAGAAACTGGCCCCCGCCGAATTGGTCGCATCACGATATAATAAGTTCCGGACCATCGCCCAGTTTTTCAAGACCGAGTAGTCCGCGAACTTCTTCCCTCGTTTCTCAAGCAGGTTCCTCCGGGCGACAGACGGGCGATTTGCCCAATGGACGGGCGCCGCCGCCGTATAATGGAGTTTACTTCCCGTGTAATCCATAACTCCGGGTGAATGGGTACCGCCCACTAATCAAAGGAAGGTGTAGGGATGGCCACAACGGATGTAGTGCCCCGAGGATCGACCGGCGGCACTGGGCAGAAGCGGATCGTCAATGACATGAGCATTCAAGTCGCGACGGTCAACGGGTCGGGTTCACAGAGTTCCAACACGGTTCTCCTCCGCAGCATCTTTCAAATGGGCGTGCCCGTGTCCGGCAAGAACATGTTCCCTTCGAACATTGCGGGACTGCCGACGTGGTACACGATTCGCGCCAACAAGAACGGGTACATCGGGCGGAAGAAAGAGATTGATTTCCTGGTGGCCATGAACCCCGAGACGGCGGTGGAAGACACGATGTCGCTGGCCGCGGGCGCTTCGGTGCTGTACGACGAACCGTTGCAATTGCACAAGCTGCGCGACGATCTGATTTTTTACTCTGTGCCTTACGACAAAATCGTGGCCCAGGTATGTGCCGAGGCGAAGCTGCGGAAACTGGTCAAGAACATGGTTTACGTAGGCGTCGTGGCGTGCCTGCTGACCATCGACATGGCCGAGGTCGAAAAGGCAATTCGCAAGCAGTTTGCGAAAAAGGTCAAGGCCGCCAACCTGAACCTGGCGGCGGCGCAGGCGGGCTTCGAGTACGCCAAGGCGAACCTGCAGAAGCGCGGCGCATTCTACATCGAGCGCATGGACAAGACCGCGGGCAAGATCATCATTGATGGCAACTCCGCGGCGGCCTTAGGCTGCATGTTCGCGGGGTGCACGGTGGTCACATGGTACCCGATCACTCCGTCATCGTCGTTGGTTGAGACCATGATCGAGTATATGAAGGAATACCGAATCGGCGCGGATGGCAAGGCGACGTTCGCCATCGTACAGGCAGAAGATGAACTGGCCGCGATCGGCATGGTCATCGGTGCAGGCTGGGCGGGCGCGCGGTCCATGACCGCCACTGCCGGCCCGGGAATTTCTCTGATGTCGGAATTTGCGGGGCTCGCGTATTACGTCGAAGTTCCGGGCGTGATCTGGGACATCCAGCGCGTTGGTCCTTCCACTGGTCTGCCTACGCGGACTTCGCAGGGGGACATTCTTTCGACGGCGATTCTGTCGCACGGGGACACCAAGCACATCATGCTGATTCCCGCATCGGTGGAAGAGTGCTTCGCGATGGCAACCGACGCCTTCAACCTGGCAGAGCAATTTCAGACGCTGGTGTTCGTGATGTCGGATCTGGATTTGGGCATGAACAACTGGATGTCGGATCCCTTCCAATACCCGACTACTCCGATCCAGCGCGGAAAGGTTCTGAGCAAGGAAGATCTCGACGAGCTGGGCGGATTTGCCCGATACAAAGACGTAGACGGCGATGGGATCGGCTACCGCACGTTGCCCGGGACACCGCATCCCGCGGCTGCGTACTTCGCGCGTGGCAGCGGACACAATGAGAAGGCGCTGTACAGCGAACGCGCGGACGACTTCGAGAACAACATGGAGCGGCTAAACCGGAAATTTGAAACGGCGCGCTCGTTCGTTCCCCGGCCGGAAATCACCAAAGGCAATAACGCGAAGATTGGGATCATTGCATACGGCACGTCGCATTGGGGAATCACCGAAAGCCGCGATCAGCTGCGCGACGAATACCAGATGGAAACGGATTACCTGCGTCTGCGGGCATATCCGTTCACGCGCGAAGTGCACGAGTTTATCGAGCAGCACGAGCGCATTTACGTGGTGGAGCAGAATCGCGACGCGCAGATGCTCAGCTTGCTCAAGCTCGATTTGAAACCGGAGCTGATTACGCGGCTGCGCAGCATCGCGCATATTACCGGGCTGCCGCTGGACGCGCGGTCGATCACTGACGAGTTGACCAGCATGGAGGGTAAATAGATGTCGTCCACAACCGTGGAACCTGGAACCACTGCACCCGGCCCCAAGACCAACCGGATTGGACTAACGGTGGTCGAATACAAGGGCGGAAAGACCACGCTGTGCGCCGGATGCGGGCACAATGCCATTTCCGAACGCATTATCGAAGCCATGTTTGAGATGGGCGTGGAGCCGGAGTTCGTGATCAAGCCCAGCGGCATCGGGTGCTCGTCGAAGACTCCCGCGTACTTCCTGAGCCGTTCGCACAGCTTCAATGCCGTGCACGGGCGCATGCCGTCAGTGGCCACTGGGGCGCTTCTGGCAAACCGCAAGCTGGTGTGCATTGGCGTCAGCGGGGACGGCGACACAGCTTCGATTGGGATCGGGCAGTTCGTCCATCTGATGCGACGCAATCTCCCCATCATTTACATCATCGAAGACAACGGAGTGTATGGCCTGACCAAGGGGCAGTTCTCTGCCACCGCGGATCTGGGATCGAAGTTGAAGACTGGCGTGGTCAACGATCTACCGCCGATTGACACCTGTGCGCTGGCCATCCAGTTGGGGGCAACGCTCGTGGGACGTTCGTTTTCCGGAGATAAGAAGCAACTCAGCGCCATGCTGAAGGCGGCCATCGCTCACAAAGGGACGGTCATGCTCGACGTGGTTTCTCCTTGCGTCACCTTCAACGATCACGAAGGTTCGACCAAGTCGTACAAGTATGTGAAGGAACACGAAGAGACTCTGCAGGATGTCAGCTTCGTCCCGCACTTTGAGGACATCAATGTGGAGTACGACCCGGGTTCCACGGTTGCCGTCACGATGCATGACGGATCACGGCTGCATTTGCGCAAACTGGAAGAGGATTACGATCCAACGGACAAGATTCGGGCCATCACGCGATTGACGGAGGCACATGACAAGGGCGAGGTGCTCACCGGAGTGTTCTACGTCAACCCGGAGGCGCCGAACTTTCTCGATATGCTGAACGTGGTGGAGCAGCCATTGGCCACGTTACCGGACTCTATGACCCGTCCCGGCAAGGAAGTGCTGGATGCGTGCATGGAAGAACTGCGGTAGGAACATCAGGGGATTGGGAGCAGGGATCGAATGAAGAAGGGCCTCCGGTTAGGAGGCCCTTTGTGATGGTTGCCGATTACGCGTTGTGATGGTTGAGGGTTACGCGCTCTTGCGCTCGGGCTCTCCGGTATGTTCGGGGTTCTCCCCTGGCTCGGGAAAGTCCGTATCTCTTCCCTTCACCATGGGGTCCTGGTCGCGATGGCCTAACTGGCCCTGCAGACCGGCGTTTCCGGGAGTCTCGTGATCTTCCCTTTCCGTGGCACCCTTCCCCATATCCTGATCGAGGTCTTTACGATTCATGAGAGCACCTCTCGCCAATAATAATCTTGGAGCCTTAAATATGATTCAAGTGACCCGACTCGAAAGACAGTCTATGCCTTGGTGTTCTTAAATAGAATAGTATTTTCCGAAGTAGCTTCCCCGTGAAAGAGGGTATATGAAAAGGTTTGTTTTGATGCTGGCGGTGGTTGCCTTTGCACTTAGCGGTCTCGTGCTGGCAGATGCCTCACACGCGACGCTCACGAGCGTGAAGCATCCCAAGGTTCACAAGCACAAGGCCCACAAGGCCACGCGACACAAGACTCCCAAGCGCCGCCATGCGAGCGTCTAGCCTCTGGTGCTCGAGACTCCAAGTTTGCGCATTCTCTCGCGCGCCTGCAGCGCCTCGGGCGAATGCGGGTAGCGCTGAACCACATGCCGCAATTCGGCGACGCCGTCATCCTGCTTACCCAGTTCGATTAGCGCGAATCCCTTTTTTAGCTGAGCCGAAGCAGCTTTGTTCCCGCTGGGAAAATTCTGCAGGACTTGGTCGTAGCTCTGGACGGCCTGCTGGTAGTTCGCTGCCCGAAACTGAATTTCGCCCAGGTAGAAGTAGCAGTTTCCGGCGAGATCGGTATTGGGATAAAACTTCAGGTACTCCGTGAATTCCTGCGATGCGAGATCATTCTTGCCGCCGGTGTAATCGCGGACAGCATTGTTGTATAGCACGTCGGGTGGCGGAGCATCTTTGAGCGCCTGCTGCTGCGCTTGCGCCTGCGCCTGTTGCGCCTGGATACTCTGCTGCGATGCTTGCATATCCTCAAGTTGCTTGGTCACCTTCGCCAGGCGGACCTTAATTTCATCCATCGTGTCGTTCAACGCCTGGATCTGGCCAGAGAGCTGGTCGACTTTGTTTCCGCCCTCGGACTGCTGCTTTTGCAGCGTGGTCTGGAGTGAGTTCAGGGCATTGGCGACTTTGTTGACCGCATCGGTGTCCTGCTCAACCAGGTTCCGCATCACGCCCATGCGCTCGTCGAAGCTGCGCTGCATAGCGGTCATTTGCTCCTGCAGTTGCTGGACCTGAGTCTGCAGCTGGACCATCTCCTTATTGACGCCCCAGGCGGGAGCGGCGGTTAACCAGAGGATCGACAACAGCGCGAAAAACGCGGAGACACGATGTGGTTTCATAGGAAATCCTGAATACTTAGATGCTTTGATTGTCCCACAGAGTGGCGCGATTCCGCTCTGCAAGAGTGCGGCGGAACCGGAATGTTCAACCTCGAAAGGGCAACCTCTTGAGCCTCCTAAATTGCTCTCCTGCGCTCGTTTGACTACGCGGGGCGGACCAATGGGTCCGCCCCTCCGTGCTTCGTTCTTTACTTCTGGTACACGAGGTGACCGCGGCGATTTTGCTGCCAGCAGGCTTCGTTGCTTTCGGTGCAGAACGGCTTTTCTTTGCCATAGCTGATCGTCTTGATGCGGCTGGCATTGACGCCGGCTGCAGTCAAAGCGTTCTTTACGGCGCTGGCGCGTTGATCGCCTAATGCCAAGTTGTATTCGGTCGAGCCGCGCTCGTCGCAGTGGCCTTCAACCGTGAAGTTCATGTTGGGATGCTGACCGAAAAATTGCGCGTCCGCCTGGACAGAGGACTGCTGATCGCCCCGGACGTCAGCCTTGTCATAGTCGAAGTAGACGTCCTTCACGTTCTGGCTGAACAACTGTTCGTCCGTGACGTTGGTGGTGGGTGGCGGCGGAGGTGCCGAAGCCGGGGTCACAGTGAGCCGCGCGGTAGCTTCCTGCGTGCCGCCCGAGCCTTTCGCTGTCAGATGGTACGTGGTGGATTCGGACGGCGAAACGCTCTGCGACCCATTGGGCTGGACGGCACCGATCCCATCGATGGAGACGTCGGTCGCATCGCTGGTCTGCCAGGTGAGCGAGGCGGATTGGCCAGCCTGAATCGTGCTGGGATTCACCGAGATCGACGCTGTCGGAGCCGCCGGCGGAGGTGGAGGGGGTGGCGGCGGCGGAGTTGCTTTCTTTCCGCAGGCGCCCAATGTCAACAGCGCGCTTAGGGCAAGGACCAAGTAAAACCACTTCAGATTTATGTGCTTCACTTTTTATTCCTCCCGCGATCCCGAAAATCTGGGAATCAGACGAAGTTTATTTATTGCGATTTACTTAAAACTCCAATTGGGTTGCGAGTTGCGTCCCGTAAAAGTTAACTGCTGAACTTTGGTGCCATCCGCCAACATGGACCAGATTTGCAGGCTTCCGGAGCGGTTTGACTGGAAGACAATGTGACGGCCATCTGGTGACCACGAGGGGAAGTCGTTGCGTCCACCATCGTGCGTCAACTGCACCCACTGCTTGCTGGCGATGTCCATGAGGTAGATGTCAGAAGAGCCGGGCTCTCCCGGACCATACTTCCGGACCCAGGCGAAAGCCAAGAACTGGCCGCTGGGCAGCCAGTTGGGCGAAACCGCATAGCCCTGATCGGTCATGCGCTGCTGGTTGGTGCCGTCAGCCTCCATGGTCCAGATCTGCGGCAGGCCTGTGCGGCCGCTGACGAAGGCGATCTGGGCATTGGTCTTGCGATTCCAAACCGGAGAAACATCCGGCCCTTTGTCGGCAGTCATGCGACGGGGATTGGCGCCGGAGGCGTCGGAAACGTAGATCTCGGGCTCTCCGCTGCGGGATGACGAAAACGCGAGTTTGGTGCCATCTCCCGACCACGCCGGGGAAAGGTTGGTGCCGCTCATGTGCGGGAAACTGATCATGCGGTTCAATTCGAGGGAGTACATCATGATCTCCCAACCACCCTTGGTGAGGGCGCTAAACGCCAGGCGAGTTCCGTCGGGAGAAACCCTGGGCGAAAGCGCAATCGAACCCAGACGAGTGATCTGGTGCTGGTTGGAACCGTCGTAGTCCATGGCCCAGATTTCTTTGTGGCCGGTGCGATCGCTCACGAAGTAGATCTGCGTCTCGGCGATCCCCTGAATGCCACCGCCCAGCCGATAAATAATCTCGTCGGCGAACTTGTGCGCCATCATGCGAGCAGCGGCGTCGGTGGCACTGTCGTTGTACTGCTTGCCCAACACTTGTGGCGATTGGATATTCTTGACGTCGTATAGCCAACCCTGAACGGTGAGCTTCCCGCCGGAGACGCCAAGGTTCCCAAATGCCAGCATGGCTGCATTGGGCGGAGGAGAATTCCACGCAATGAAATTCACTTCAGCCGGCTGTGCGGGTACTTGCAGCGGGTAAAAACTTTTGGAGACGAGTTCCACCACTCCGGAGACATCAAGGTCATTCCAGAGAGTGTCGTTGAAAGTCTTCAGCAGCGCGGTGTTTTGAGCATCCGCTGTGGCGGGTTTGAAGTCGGAAACGGCCAGACGAACTTTTTCGACGCCCAATGCGGTGCCAGTTTTCACCCAGTCCTGTGCCCGCAAGCTTGTGCTGGAAAAGCAACAAGCGAGAATCAGAGCAAAGCAATGTACGAGGAACCTCTGCGTGCTTCGGTGCGGCCGGGACTGGGATCTGGCGGACTCGTCCATCCGTTTAAAAATACACAATTTTCTGTATGGCATTATCCTATTTGGATATGAAGGGATTCGCAACATTTTCTCCATCGTTTTAAAGCTACTCATTGGCGTGATTCCCATTTTGCACTCGTTGTAGTTCGTTGACGCACCGGTGTACCACAGGAATTACTGGACAGAGGTACACAGCCCTACTTCTTGTAATCGAACCAGAACTCGACGGAGACCTTGTTGCCGGAGTAATCGGGAGGCAAGGCTCCGAAGGTATCAATGCGCTGAATGGCGCGAACTGCTGAAATGTCGAGCGAGGGGACGCCGCTCGATTGCTCGATGCGGACATTGCCGGGATGCCCGTCACGAGCGATATCGAAGGTGATGTAGACGCGGTTGGCGCTAGAGATACGCGGATCTATTTCGTATTTGAGCCAGTTCTGAGAAACGACGCGCTGCACGCCTTGCACATACCAGGCGAACCGATTACCGAAATCGCCCCCGCCCCCCGTAAAGCCGAACCCGCCCTTCGCCCCCGCCGCATTGAACGTCCCATAGGGACCGCTCACCGGGCCGCCTTCGCCAAACGCAACCTGGTTATTCTCCGGCTCTGGCTCAGGCTGCGGCGTGGTCTTTTTGGTGACGGTTTCCTGCTTCTTTTTCGGTTTGATCTTCGCATTTTTGCCCTGGATATCGATAGCCTCGGGTTCAGGCTTCTCTTCGATTTTGGGCTGCGACTGGGTGACGCCCTTGGACTCGTTCGCCAGCACGTTCTGGGTTGGCGAAGGCGGCACCGGGAGAGGAACCGAACTCACGAGCGTGGCGCCTATGGCTTCTCCCCCGCCTCCAGCACCCCAAGTGCCCCCCGTTTGACGATTAAAAAATGCTGAGTAGCCCAAGAGTGAGAGGGTGACCCCGAGATGCAGGCCCAGCGACCAGACAAGAGCGCGTCCCCAGCGGTCATGCTCAAAGTAAATGTCAGCGCTTGCTGCCATTCTGCTCCAAAGGCTGGGTGACGATGCTGACGTTATTGAAGCCCGCCTGCTTCACCGAGTCCATGACGGTGGCGAAGGCGCCGAAAGGAACGTTTTCATCGGCACGAACGAAGATCGATTGGCTCCGGGGATCACGAATTTTCTGCCGCAGTTTGCCGCCGATCTCGTTGATGTTGATGGGATCATTGCCGAGAAATACACGCTGATCCTTGTTGATGGTGAGCACCAGACGTTCTTCGGTGATCTGCTTGACCGTTCGGGTCTTGGGAACGGCAACATCGATGCCGGACTGCAGCACAGGAGCAGTCACCATGAAGATGATCAGCAGCACCAGAACCACGTCCACCAGCGGGGTAATGTTGATGTCGGCGATGGAAGTTTGGGTGCGCCCGTTGGAAGCGGTAAAAGCCATCAGCGCCTCACTTCCACCGGAGCCTGCGCCGAACTATGCTCCACCGCGTTCAGGACCTCGAGCGCAAAGTCGTCGCTGCGTGCGGCGAATTCGCGGATCGAGGCACCGATCAGGTTGTACGCGATAACGGCGGGAATAGCAGCGGCGAGGCCGGCAGCGGTGGTGATCAGAGCCTCCGAAATGCCCGGCGCAACCGCGCGAAGAGTCGCCGCGCCTGCGGTCCCTAATCCATGGAATGCGTCAATGATTCCCCAAACCGTGCCGAACAATCCCACGAACGGCGTGACCGCAGCGGTAATGGCCAGCCATGGCAGATTGCGCTCCAGGCGGGTGATTCCCTCTGAGGCGCCGATCTGCATCCCACGCTGGATCGAGAGAGGATTGCGCAGAGCGCCGGTGACAGCGATCTGGCGCCGGTACTCCTCGTATCCGCCTTCGAACACTCCCACCAAGGGGCTGGGCTTAAATTGATCGGCGACGGCAGCAACATCCTGCAGCCGCTGCGCCTTGCGGAAGGCGCGGACCAAGCGGCCGCTCTGCGTACGCGCGCGGCGCAGCAGGTTCCATTTGGTCAGGATGATGGCCCACGAGATGAGACTGAAGGCGAGCAGCACAAGCAGAACCAGCTTGGCCACCGCGCCCGTGTTGGAAATCATGTCGACGACTTCGCCGCCGACGAACACTGCCAGCAAGGGGAACAAATGCATCGTTTTTCAGGAGAACGCCTGTTTCGATTATAGATGAATTAATCGCGCATTTTTCCCACATGTACCCCATCCGCTAATGGTTTGTGCCCTTCTGCGTATCATTTGCCGACTGCGTTCTCCAGGTCTCCGCCGGCTTTGTCGATTCCAGCGGAAACGTGGTCGATTACATCTGCGACCATCGGAATCTGCTCGTCGGCTTCTTTCCACTTCTTCTCGTCCATAAACTCACGGACAGCGGCGACCGGTTTAGCCCCGTATCCAGTGTAGGCACCCGGGGCGTAGATCTGGTTCTTGAACCAGGGACGCCCAGGAAGGCCCTTGTCGTTGAGGAACATACGTGAGATGCCGAGCAGATCGGCGTTCACAGTCTCCAGTGATGAAGGAGAAACCGCGCCATCAGTGGCGCTGCGGAATTTGGCGAGAGCCTTCGAGTAGCGCTCCGAGGACTTCTTCATCTTCTCGATGGAATTCTTCATCGGAGCGAAATTCATGTAGGGCGGAACTGGGTCAACTGGAGGAGGCACGAAGGTTTTGTGCGGATCGGCGGTTGCGGTGAAAGCGCCTTCCAGAATTTCCGTGTTTCGTTCGGTGATTTCTTCCTGCTTGTCTTTCAACAGCTTCTCGAGATCGGATTCGTACTTGGCGATGGCATCAGCTTGGGGAGTGTAGTCGAAAGGAAGCAGGTCGGCATCCGCGAGACGCAGGACAACTGAACCGGCGGTTTGGGCCAGCGCTCGCTCGTAGACGAAATCCGGGTCCGCGTAGTGTGTATACCAATAAAAGTCGTCGTAAATGGAATGGTATTGAGTACCTTCCTCCTCGCCGCCGTAGCCAACATTGAGGGATGAGATTCCGGCGAAGTCCTGAAAAGAGGTGAAGTCGGAACCGTCGCCCAGATCGCCGAGAACGAGATCGTCGCGCTTACGGAGTTTTCCCTTTTCTTCGGCATCTTTGGCTTGGATGATGGCATGGAGATGTGTGCGCTCGAAAACGGAAATCTTCTTCTCGGGGTCAGTAATGTCGTGCGCGACCCCAGCGACAACGCCTTGTAGATCCTGTGTCCCTCCGACCGAAAGATACCCACGCGAACTGCTGTCGGAGTTGACATAGGTGACCGCATGTTTTCGCAGGTCGTCAACGTGAGTCTCCACCCACTCGACTGAGCCGAGAAGGCCGGGTTCCTCGCCGTCCCAGGCGCAGTAAATGATGGTGCGTTTTGGGGTCCAGCCCTGCTTGTGCAATTCACCCAGTACACGCGCTTCTTCCAGCATGGCAGATTGACCGGAGATGGGATCATCGGCGCCATTGACCCAGGCATCGTGATGATTGCCGCGAATGACCCACTGGCTGGGATCGGAGCCCTTGAGGGTTGCGATCACGTCATAGAGTGGCTTGAGGTCCCAATTTGAAGTGACCTTCAAATGAACTCGGGCGGCACCGGGGCCGACGTGATAGGTGATCGGGAGTCCTCCTCTCCAAGCGTCGGGCGCGACTTGTCCTTGAAGAGCAGCGAGCAAGGGTTGTGCGTCTGAGTAGGAGATGGGAAGAACGGGAATCCTAGTGATGGTCTTCGCCTCTTTGACATCGAGGCGCTTTGCGCCGGGAACGGCGCCGACTCCGGGAGTGAGTGGATCGCCGGGATAGTCTGTGTCCATGACGCTACCGCGCTGCACACCGTCCCGGGGACGCCATCCTCCAGTGGGATAGTCATCTCCATGAAAGAAGCCATCGCCTCTCGGGTCGGAATAGATGAGGCACCCGACGGCCCCATGTTCGGCGGCGACTTTGGGCTTGATGCCGCGCCATCCGGAGCCATAGCGCGTGATGACAATGGCTCCCTTGACCGAGATGCCCATGCGGTCGAGTTCTTCGTAGTCTTCGCGATTGCCGTAGTTCACGTAGACCAGCGGAGCCGTCACGTCGCCGTCGGCGGAATATGCGTTGTAGGTCGGAAGCTGTTCGGGCGTTTGATTCGACGTGGGATCGACCGATACGGCGGGTTCCTGCAGCTTTGCGCGGAATTTTGTGGGAGCGACGAGTTCGACGATGCGTTCCTTCGGAGTGGGGAAGAGGACGTCGAAATTCTCGATGTGCGCGTCAAATCCCCATTCTTTGAAGCGCGCCAGGATCCACTCCGCGTTGTCTTTGTCATAGGCAGACCCAACGTTGTGCGGGCGGGCGGAGAGGCGGCGCATGCTTTCGCGGATATTGCCTGCCACCACGGTGTCTTGAAATTTCTTCTCGAGCTCCCGCTCGGTCGCGGTACTTCGGGACGTGTAGCCGAGTAGCGACTGGGATGAGCTGGAGAGAGCGGAGTCTGGAGCAGACTGGGCGGCGGCGAACTGAGTAAAGGCAAAAACAAGGATGTACGAAACTAATGAGCGCAGAAGATTCACGAAGGTCTCCCGTTGAAGTGAGGCGGAATTTTAACACCAGGGAAATGTTTCGGGATTCGAACCTCGATACAGGTGCTTTCAGGATGCGTATCCTTCATCAACGCTGCTGGATTTGCGCAGAGCTGGCGGCGGGGGTCGCCTCGGCAAGAATGTCGCGTAACTCAGAGCAGAGAGCCCTGGTCGCGTGGGCGCTGTTGCTGGCTAAGTGAACCAGCGGCAGCCACAACCAGGGACGCACCAGCACGTGCAGAGCGAAGCGGCCCTGGTGAAAGCGGCCTTCAGCATCGACGAAACGGCCGTCCATGGGCAGTTCGAAGTTGAATTCATCCGAGATGACTTTGATGGCCCGGAAGCCCACGCCGCGAGCCTCGGCGGCGCGCGCTACTGCCGAAGCTTCCATATCGATTGCCTGCGCGCCGTAAGATTCCCGCAGCCTGGATTTCTGAGCTACGCTCGCCACGGCGTTTAGGCTGAGTAGGGTGCCTTGTCCTTTGGAAACGTCCACACGGCTGCCGTCACTGCCGTTGATCACGTGCGCTGGCGTTAGAACATCTGCAACTTTGAGGGTTGGGTCGAGTGCGCCGGCGTAGCCCACGGAGTACAGCACGTCTGGACTGTAGAGGACAATCACTGCTTCGGCGGCGCGGCGAGCGGCTTCCGGCCCGATCCCCCCGCAGACCACGACTGCTTCACGACTTTCGTAGAAACGAAATTCACGGCCCGCATGTGCCCTTTTACGAACCTGCCAGTGCTTTAGGAGGGGGCGCACCTCGCGTTCGAGCGCGGCCACAATGGCAAGCCTAGACATATCCGTTGGCTCGAAACCACTCCACTGCGCGGCGCAAGGCATCATTCACCGGGACAATCTTCCATCCCAGCTCACGCTCGGCCTTGGCGGAAGTGGCAAACATCATCTTCTTGCCCATGCGAACCGCGTCTATGGTGGCGCGAGGTTCTTTATTAAGCATTCTGCCGGTAATGGTTTCATCGATCACCCCGGTGGCGAAGGCGAAGATGTATGGCAGCTTGATTTTGGGCGAGGGCAGCCCCGTAATGTCCCCGAGCTTATCGAGGATCTGTTTAAGAGTAAGGTTTTCGCCGCCGAGTATGTAGCGGTGACCGGGCGTGCCTCGCTCGAGCGCTGCCAGATGTCCGCGGGCGCACTCGCGCACGTCCACCAGGTTGAGGCCGGTTTCCACGTAAGCGGGAAATTTCCGTTTGAGGAAATCGAGCACGATGCGCCCCGTCGGAGTCGGCTTCACGTCGCCCTCCCCGACCGGGGTGGTGGGATTCACGGTGACGACATGCAGGCCGCTGCGTCCCGCTTCGAGAGCGACCTGCTCCGCCATGAACTTGGAACGCTTGTAATGCCCGATCATGTCGCTCACGGAGACGGGGGAATCCTCATCCGCAAGGCTGCCGTTCGTCTTAAAGCCGATAGTGGCGACGCTGGACGTATAAACCAACCGGCGCACGTCATTTTTGCGTGCGGCCTGCAGCAGAGCGCGGGTGCCATCTACGTTGGAGCGATACATCTCCTGCGGGTCGCGCACCCAGAGGCGATAATCAGCGGCGACGTGGAAGACGGTGTCGCATCCAGCCATCGCCTTCTCCAGCGATACCGGGTCCCGCAGGTCGCCGGTGACCGTTTCGGCAGGCAGCCCCTGGAGATTTTTCAGATTGCTGGTGGCGCGCACCAGACAGCGGAGTTTGGCGCCCTGTTCACAAAGGACTCGCGCAACATGGGAACCCAGGAATCCAGTGGCGCCGGTAACGAATGCCTGCATTCCAATCAGGATTCGCCACAGACACAAAGCTTGTCAACAACCACAGCATGGAGACTTCGAGTGGGGGCATCGTTGATAGCCTTATTCGCCGATGTTCGGAGTGGGCGCCCGGTTCGCGGGCAGCGCATGGAGTCCGCCAGCGCGCGCTCAGTTCCCGGTCTTCTCCATGACCTTGGCGTAAGTGGTCAGGGCGAGGAGCGGGAAGTATTGCCGGTAGAGGTGGTACATCAGGTAGAAGACGCGTGGAAAACCAGTGCCGGTATAAAGCTGCTCATTCCAGGAGCCGTCCTGATTTTGGGTACGCATGAGGTAAGCGACGCCACGCGCCACTGAGTCGCTGCGCGTGTCTCCCGCAGCCAGCAGGCCTAGAATGGCCCAGGCGGTTTGCGAGGGGGTGCTGTCGCCCTGACCGCGCAGGGTGGGATCGTCGTAGGAGCCTACCGTCTCACCCCATCCCCCATCGGCGTTCTGCACCATGCGAAGCCATTCCGCGCCCTGCTGGATACAAGGTTCGTGCAAATCCATGCCGATGGCTTCCAGGCCTCGCAATACCAGCGCCGTGCCGTAGATGTAGTTGACGCCCCAGCGTCCAAACCAGCTGCCATCGGGTTCTTGCTCATCTTTGACAAACTGGATGGCCTTCTTCACTGCCGGATGATCTTTGCTGTAGCCGTACGTAGCCAGCATTTCCAGGATTCGGCCGGTGATGTCCACCGTAGGCGGATCCAGCATCGCGTTATGGTCGGCGAAGGGCACGTATTGGAAGACCATGCGGTCGTTATCTTTGTCGAAGGATGCCCAACCGCCGTTCTTGCATTGCATGGAGAATATCCAGTCAATAGCACGCTGCACCGATTCGCGTTGATAGCGGCCGTTGGGATGCTCCACCCGGCTCAGGGCGAGACATACCATGGCGCTGTCATCGACATCGGGATAGAACTCGTTGTTGAACTCGAAGTACCAGCCGCCAGGCTGCCCTTTCGGATTCTTCACCTTCCAGTCGCCCACCGTCCGGACCTGTTTCTGCAGGATCCAGTCGGCGCTCTTCACCATGCGGGGATCATCGGCGGGAACTCCGGCCTCGGCCAGCGCGAACACGGCATAGGCGGTATCCCATACGGGGGAGACGCAAGGCTGCATGCGGAAGGTCTCTTCTTCCTCGATGCCGAGTTTTTCAAACTCGTCCATGGCGCGGATCACCTGGGGATCGTCCAGGGAATATCCCAGGCAGCGCAAGGCGATGATGGAGTTCATGATGGAGGGGTAAATCGCGCCCAAACCATCGCTCATCTCGAATCGCTCCAGCATCCATTTCTCCGCGTTTTTCAGCGCGACCGAGCGCAAGGGACGTACATGCACGCGCTCCAGCCAATGAGTCAGGCGGTCCAGCACCAGGAAGAAGTTCCGCCAGGAAACGATTTTTTTGGCCCAATGCAGGTGCATGCGCGACTTCTGCATGCCGCCGACGAACAGCTCCTCCACGCCCATTTCCCGCGGAATCTTCTTGAAAGGTTTTTTGGCGTAGCATATGGAGAGCGGCACCAGGATGGCGCGCGACCACGAGGAAATCTCGTAGATGTTGAACCAGAACCAGTTCGGAAAGAGCACGATCTCGGGGGGAATCGCGGGAACCGCGTCGTAGTCGTACTGGCCGAAAAAGCACAGATAGATCTTGGTGAAGGTATTGACTTCGGTGACTCCGCCAAGTTCCAGGATTTTGCCGCGAGCCTTCCGCAGCGCGGGGTGATCGGCGGTATAGCCCGCGAGCTTCAGCCCGAAATAAGCTTTGACAGAGGCGCTGAGGTTCGAGGGGCCACCGTTGTAGATGCTCCAGCCACCGTCCTCGTTCTGATGGCGCAAGATCCACTGGGCGGCTTTCTCAAAGCGCTGCTGGTTGCCAGTACCCAGCAAAGTGTGCAGCAGGATGTAGTCCGATTCGAGGGTGGTATCGGCCTCGAGCTCTCCGCACCAGTAGCCTTCCTCGTGCTGCTCCGAGAAAAGATCTTTCTTGGCCGCCGCGATGGCGGCGCTGACCCGGCTGCCCAGTTCCTCGATTTTTCCAAAGCGAAGTTGGGGTTCGGAACCGACAGCTCCTGGATTCGGATCAGGGGAGTTTATGTCCATTCTTCTCGAAACTCCTTCACACACTGTCGTGGACACGTAAATGGCAACGTCCCATCAGCAAAGACGTTGCAAGTAACGTCTCAACGGTTAATTAGCGCTCACGCTGCTGGGCGCTGCGGCGATGGCTTCCACGATCTCCGGCGGAAGGCCGAAGCGAACGTTCTCGGGCATGACTTCGAGTTCCTGCACGTTGGCGAAACCCTTGTCTCGAAGGAACGTCACCGTCTCTTCGACCAAATGCTCTGGCGCCGAAGCTCCGGCGGTGAGCGCGATGGTCTTCACACCCTTCAGCCATTCCGATTCGATGTCAGTGCAACTGTCGATCAGGTGAGCGTTCGTGCCCAGATTCCGCGCGACTTCTACCAGCCGGTTGGAATTAGAGCTGTTTTCCGAACCGACCACCAACAGCAAATCCGCTTCCGAGGCCACCTGCTTCACGGCTACTTGGCGATTCTCGGTGGCGTAGCAGATGTCCTGCGCCGCAGGGCCTTTGATGTTGGGGAACTTCTGCTTGAGGGCGGCGATGATGTCTTTAGTTTCGTCCAGGCTCAGCGTCGTTTGGGTGAGATAGGCCACGCGATCAGGGTCCGGCACGTCCAGACCAGCAACCTGCTCCGGCGAACCGACAACTTGAGTGACCAGGGGGGCTTCTCCCAAGGTGCCCACAACCTCATCGTGGTCTTTGTGGCCGATCAGGATCAGCGAGTAGCCCTCTTTCGCGAACTTGACGGCTTCCACGTGGACCTTCGTGACCAACGGGCAGGTGGCGTCGATGACCCGCAATCCGCGCCGCGCGCTGTGCTCGCGCACATCGGGAGAAACCCCGTGCGCGCTGTAGATGATGCGCTCGCCATTGGGGACCTCGTCTTCGCTATCGACGAAAATCGCGCCCTTGCCGCGAAGTTCTTCCACTACAAAACTGTTGTGCACAATTTCTTTGCGGACGTAGATCGGAGGCCCGAATGCTTCCAGGGCTATCCGCACTACATCAATCGCCCGGACTACGCCGGCGCAGAAGCCTCGGGGCTTCAGTAGCAGTAAAGTCTTTGCGTCTGTCTTGCCTAGCGTGGGTGCCAAGATTAAAACCTGCTCCTTCGATTCCTCAGTGCTCTGGCCATACAACCTGGTTGAAAGATTGGGGAGCTAGATGAGGAGCCTGCCTTCAGTCATTTGGATGCAAAAACGCACCGAAAACCGTACCTTTAGGGTACACGATTCCCATTGTGGCCTTATGCCTAAAGTATCCGAAAGTACCGGGATGGTCAACGTAAGCTCAAGAAACTGTGGCAATTAGCAGCGAAACGCTGCAATCCGACAGCGAATGGAGAGATTCAAGCCGAGGGGCGCCCGGTACTCAGAGGCAGAAGGGACAGAGTTCTTTCGTAGATTTCTTCCGGAGAGCCTATTGCAGAGACCTGCACCAGGAATCCTAATTCCCGATAAAAGTCGATCAGGGGGGCTGTGCTCCGTTCATAGGTGTCTAGCCGGACGCGGATGGCTTCTGGGCGATCGTCCTCGCGCTGAAAGAGGGTCCCGTGGCAGAGATCACACCGGTCCGCCATCTTGGGAGGCCGTTCTATGAGGTTGTAGACGGCTTTGCATTGCGAGCAAGTGCGCCGCCCACCAAGGCGTTGCACGATTTCATGGGCGGGCAAGCCGTAGTTGATCACTGCAGTGAGCGAGAGCCCCTCATCCTGCATGAGTTTCTTCAGGGATTCAGCCTGGCCGACCGTCCGGGGAAAACCGTCCAGGATGAAGCCGGCGCGACAGTGCAGGCAAACTTTGCGCTCGCGAACCATCTCGAGCACAGTTGCATCCGGCACCAACTCTCCCCGGCGGATATATGCCAACGCCTCCTGGATGGCTGGGGTTTGAGCGCTTTCAGGCCGACTCCCAGCGCTGCGGAAGACGTCGCCGGTGGAAAGATGACACGCGCCCAGGCGGTCATGAAGGAGAGCGGCTTGGGTTCCCTTACCAACCCCGGGGGCTCCCAACAGGACAAGTCTTTTGGCCGAATGTTGCAATTTTGGCAACGCCTCACATCTGGCCGGAGGGCCCTCCATCCAGGCTGGACGATCGGCATTCATAGGGGAAGCCACGCAAAGACTTTAGGACCGAGCCGGACTCTGTGCCGTGACGAAAATCACGTGCAGCTGCGCGTCCACACACACCCGAGGATTTCCTCTGGACTGCTCGCGCAAGTATATGAACCCGAACAGTTAACTGGCATAGCACCCTCGTGCCCCCCTCCCCCGCCGCGGTGCCATTGTCATAGCACCACAAGAGGAGCAATCTGATGACGTAATTCCGCAGACTCCCAGGTCAGCGAACAAAATGTTGGAACTGAGCCAAAAGCGAAACATGACCGCAGCGCCGGCGCGCAAAGGCTCGCAGCCGCGGAAGCTGATGCTGGCCCTGGTCCTGCTTCTGGTCGCGCTGGTGGCAATTCTGATCAAGGATCGCCAGTTTTGGTTTGGTTCCGAAGAGGCAGTGATTGAGTCGGATCTGCCGGCTGCTCAGCCCACACCAGCCACCGCGGCTCAATCCGCTCCTGTCACGAATGCTGCTCCCGCGGCGACCTCCGCCCCGGCTCATGCCGCCAAGAATCCCGTTGCTACCGCCAAAACTTCGTCCCAGCCCGCCGTTCCTGAAACACCGGCCGTCACTGCCACCCGAACGGTACTACCTCCGTTGGATGTGGAAGTTATCGCGGGAGACAATCATCACACCGTGCGGCCCCGCAGCAATGTCACCAAGGTGCAGGTGGCAAAGGTTCCGGGCATTCAACCGGAAGCTCCTGCAGCCAGCATCACCAGCAAAGCGGCGACTCACGAGGTCGTGACGGCGGCGGCCACGCATCTGCCCCAGACTGAAATTCACGCCACCTATCCCGTTCTGGCCCAGCACATGAACGTGCAGGGATCGGTGGTTCTGGAGGCTCTGATTGGGACCGACGGCATGATCGAGAACGTTCGAGTGCTGCGCGGGCCAGCGATCTTGTCGAGTGCCGCTCAGCAGGCGGTTCGCGAATGGAAATTCAAGCCGATCTATCAACACGGCCAGGCAGTAGAGAGCAAGGCAACCATCACGGTTAACTTCACGATCAGGGTGGGCGACAGCCTTCCCAGCAGCACCCTCGCACAAGGCACCTCTTCGCTGGAACCGGACCTCACCCGTTAGTCCGAATCAACTGCTCCGCATGTTTCCTGGATGTTTCGGTGAGTTTTGCGCCGCTCAGCATGCGCGCGACTTCTTCGGTGCGATCTTCTCCGGTCACCTCGCGGATCGTGGTGCGGGCACGCCCGGCGCATTCCTTTTTTTCAATTACGTAGTGATGATCGCCGAAGGTGGCGATCTGCGGCAGGTGGGTCACGCAGAGCACTTGATTGCCACGGGCGAGGGATTTGAGCTTCTTGCCGACCGCCTCGGCGGCCCGGCCGCCAATACCAGTATCGATTTCATCAAATACCAGAGTTTTTTGGCCTTTTTCGCGGTTCTTGCGGGCACTTGAGAGTGGACGCTTTTTAGCGCTGCTGGCGTCCGCGCCGGACTCGACGCATGCTTTTAGGGCCAGCATTACGCGGGACATTTCGCCGCCGGAGGCGATGTGCTCCAACGGGCGCAAGGGCTCGCCGGGATTGGTGGAGATCATGTACAGCACCTGGTCGATTCCGGACGCGCTCCAGTTGGATTCTTCGGCGGACTGGGTAATCTCGATATGGAAGGCCGATTTCATGGCCAGATCATTGATCTCGGACTCAACCAGCTTCTCCAGGCGGCGCGCGGCCGCGGTGCGGGTTTTTGACAGTGCCTTAGCTGCCCTCAGGTATTCCGCCGCGGCTTGCGCCAATTCGGCGCGAAGCTGGCGCAGGATTTCGTCTTTATTCTCCACTTCCGACAACTTCCGCGAGACTTCGGCTCCGAACTGAATAACCTGATCCAACATCGGACCGTACTTTCTTTTCAGGCGGTCCAGGAGGGCGAGCCGATCTTCTACCTTGGCCAGGTGTTCAGGGGAGGCGTGAATTCCGCCGGCATAATCGCGCAACGTGGCACCCACATCTTCGACGCTGATGCGAGCGCTTTCGAGAGCTGCCAGAGCTTCCTGAAATTTCGGCTCGTATCGCGCTAGTTCTTCGACCTGCTTATGCGCCGCCCGCAATGAAGAGGATGTCGACCCGCTGCCCTCATAGAGCAGATCGAAGGCATTCATGGCGGCGTTATAGATCTTCTCGGCGTTGGCCAGAACGCGTTTCTCGGATTCCAGGCTTTCGTCTTCCCCGCTCTGCAGCTTCGCGTCTTCAATTTCACGTTTCTGGAAAGTCCAGAGATCGACCAGGCGAAGGCGGTCTTGTTCCCCGCGCTCTAATTCGTCCATGCGGGTTCGAATCTGCTTCCAGGCTGCATAGCTTTGGGCGACGTTTTCGATACGGCTTTCGGCAAACGCGTCCAGCAACTCGAGGCGAGCCGGACCATCAAAGGAAAGAATGGATTCGTTCTGCGCGTGAATGATGGCAAGATGAGGCGCCAACTGCCGCAGGACAGCAACCGTGGCGGGCTGATTGTTTACGAATACCCGTCCTTTGCCGCTAGCGGAAATCTCCCGACGCAGGATCAGAGAACGGTCGTCAGATTCATCCAGGCCATTCGCTTCGAGAAGTTTGGCCACTGTGTCTGCCGCATTCCCTGGGGCTTCAAAAACCGCTGATATCAGCGCCCGCTCGACTCCCCCGCGAATTACGTCGGTGGACGCCTTTTGACCCAGCAGGAGCGCCAGCGCATCGATGAGGATGGACTTCCCTGCTCCCGTTTCACCGGTCAGCAGGTTCAGGCCCTGGCCGAACTCCACCACCAGGTTGTCGATTACCGCGTAATTCTCCAGGCGCAGTTCGGTGAGCACAGTTGTCCTTGGTTTTGCGCAGAATAGCACGGAAGACAGCGAAGAAGAGGTTCCGGATTGGGAACGGTCACTGACGGCCGGTGGCGGCCGTCCGTTAAATGCGGACTGGACAGCCGGGGCTGGCCCTCCATGCTTTGAAGCTAGGCTACTGGTATGATCATCTAACATCTCTTCATGGCCATAGCCGGACAGTACACGGTCGAAGACCCTCCGCATTCAATCCCAGCCACAATGAAGGCGGCGGTGTACCGCGGCGTCAATAATGTGCGGGTAGAGACGGTGCCGGTCCCAACTATCGGGCCCGGGGAGATGCTGGTCCGGGTACACTCCTGCGGCGTTTGCGGTACAGATCTGAAGAAGATCGCAACCGGTTCCCATTCCGCGCCGCGCATTTTCGGCCATGAGACCTCGGGAGTCGTCGCGGCTGTTGGGCAGAACGTGCATACATTCCGGCCCGGCGATCGCGTGATTGTGTTCCACCACATTCCCTGCGGAGAGTGCTTTTACTGCCAGCACAAGACGTTTGCCCAGTGTGCCACTTACAAGAAGGTGGGCTGCACGGCTGGATTTGAGCCCTCCGGAGGTGGATTCGCCGAGTACGTTCGCGTGCTGGACTGGATCGTGGAGAGCGGAAGCGTCCGTATTCCCGAAGGTGTTTCTTTCGAGCAGGCCTGCTTTGTGGAGCCGGTAAACACCTGCATGAAGGGGATCGAGGCCCTGCGGTTGCAGGGGGGAGAGACGGTCCTGGCTATCGGACAGGGGCCGATCGGCATCATACTAAGCGTATTAGCTCGCCGGGCGGGGGCCAGCTTAATAACTTCCGATTTGTATCCAGAGAGGCTTAAAATAGGAAGAAGTTTCGGGCTCGACAATTCTATAGACGCTTCGCGGACGGATGTAGTGCAGCGTGTCCGTGAACTCACCGAGGGGCGTGGCGCCGACGCAGTGATTTTGGCCGTAGGCGGCAATTCCCTGATTCGCACTGCCATGGATGCTGCGCGTCCAGGCGGGCGTGTTTTGCTGTTTGCGCAAACGCAGCATGGGGAGGTAATCATCGATCCTGCAGCCATTTGCGTCGACGAGAAGACTCTGGTGGGATCCTACAGCGCGTCCGTCGATCTGCAGGAAGAATCAGTCCGATTTGTCATGAATCGCGAGATGGATCTGGAACGGCTGGTAAGCCATCGCTTTCCCCTCGACCAGAGTACGATGGCGCTGGAACTGGCTGCCCACCCGCAACCGTCGTCGATGAAGATCATGATTCAGCCCAGCAGTTCGTGGGCTGGCAGTATCCGGGAAGGAAACCCGCAGTGAACGGAAAAATGACCGCTGCCGTCCTGTACGGCAAAGAAGACGTAAAAATTGAGAAGGTTCCAATACCTCGCGTAGGAGACGGCGAGGTTCTGGTCAAAGTCCAGGTCGCCCTGACCTGCGGCACTGACCTGAAAGTGTATTTGCGCGGCTATCATGCCCGCATGATCGTCCCCCCTGCCCTGTTTGGCCATGAACTGGCCGGGGTGATCGAGGAAGTCGGGGCCGGAGTGAATGGCTTCAAGAAGGGCATGCGAGTGGTCGCGCTGAACTCCGCGCCATGCCAGATGTGCTTCTACTGCTCAAAACACCAGGAAAATCTTTGCGAAGATCTCCTGTTCAATAACGGCGCGTATGCGGAGTACATCCGCGTGCCGCGGCGGATTGTTGACGCCAACATGCTGGTAATTCCACCCAATGTGAGTTTCGAAGACGCCGCCATGACCGAGCCTTTGGCTTGCGTGTTGCGAGGGCTGCACGAGACCGGGGTGGAAATCGGGGACACGGTCGCGATCCTCGGCGGCGGACCGATCGGGTTGATGTTTGTGCAAGTCGCGCGCGCGATCGGGTGCAACGTGATTGCGGTGGTCAAGCGCGATGGCCAGGTGGAAGCCGCCAAACAGATGGGCGCCCACGAGATTATTCAGACCAGCAAGGTCAAGGACGTGGTGGATGCGGTGCGCGCGTTGTCCCCGCAAAAGCGGGGTTGCGATGTGGTCATCGAAGCGGTCGGCAAGCCGGAAGCCTGGGAATGGGCGGTGGATATGGTCCGCAAAGGCGGAACGGTGAATTTCTTCGGCGGGTGCGCCAGCGGGACCAAGGTTCAGCTGGAGACCAATCGCCTGCACTACTCCGAAATCACTTTGAAGGCGACCTTTCATCACACTCCGGAAACCGTCCGGCGGGCCTTTGGACTAATCGCAGCCAAGAAGATTAGGCCCACCGACTACATCACCGGAGAAGCGCCGCTCTCGCGCCTGCAGCAGGTCCTGCGCCACATGCTGAATCGAAGTGGGGAGATCAAGACGGCCATCATTCCGGGACACTGAGGGAATGTTCGACCGGTGATTCCTAGTAAAGGCCGAAAGCGCTGGGGTTTTTAATCAACGACTATCAATCGACTCGGCCGTGACTCAGATCTCGACTCACAATTCGGCAGCTTTGGGATGGAGCCGGTTGCCGTCCAACTACGCGATTCCCGCCAGGGCTCCCAGCCTGGAGCAGGCGCAACAGTATTGCGCTCATCTGGCGCGCACCCATTACGAGAATTTCTCCGTCGCGACCTGGTTCTTACCCAAGCGCCTGCGGCAGCACTTTTTTAACGTGTATGCCTACTGCCGCATTTCCGACGATCTTGGAGATGAAGTGGGGGATACCGCAGCATCTCTGGCCCTGCTTGATCTTTGGCAGCGGGAACTGGATTCGTGCTATGAAGGCATTCCGAAGCATCCTGTCTTCGTCGCCCTGTCGGAAACGGTGCGGCAGTTTGACGTTCCCAAGCACGAGTTCTCGGACCTGCTGACCGCATTCCGTCAGGATCAGACGGTCACGCGCTTCGAGACTTTCAACGACGTCCTCGGATACTGCCAGTATTCCGCCAATCCGGTTGGGCACCTGGTGCTGTACCTGTGCGGATATCGCGATGCGGAACGGCAGCAGCTATCCGATTACACCTGCACGGCGCTGCAACTGGCCAATTTCTGGCAGGACGTCAGCGTGGATTATGCCAAGGGCCGCGTCTATCTTCCGCTCGAGGACCTGCGGACATTCGGAGTGGCAGAACGCGAGATCGCGCAGCAACAGAACACGCCGGCATTCTGCGCCATGATGAAGTTTCAGGTGGAGCGCGCCCGTGAATGGTTCCGGCAGGGGCTTCCGTTGATTGCTAAAGTGGATCGAGACCTGGCCATCGATCTCGATCTTTTCAGCCGCGGCGGCCTGGAAATTTTGAATGCCATCGAGCAGCAGGGGTATGCCGTGCTGGGAAATCGTCCGGCAATTTCAAAATCGCGCAAGCTGGGCTTGGTCACTCGGGCGGCCATTGCAAAGTGCTTTGGTGTGTCTCTGGGAGCATCGCGATGAGCGTGGGCACGCAGCAGGTTCCGGTGCCATGGACGCCTGCACCGCCTCAGCTCGTCATGGCATATTCCGTCTGCAAAGGCATTACGAGGACTGCGGCCAAGAACTTTTATTACGCGTTCCTCGTCCTGCCCCGCCGCAAGCGCGAGGCTCTGTGTGCGGTGTACGCGTTCATGCGGCGTTGCGATGACATCACGGACGAGCCGTCGCTTAGCCTGCCCGAACGGCGGCAGAAGCTGGATGCGTGGCTCGACGATCTCCACCGGACCCAGCAGGGGCAGCCCACAGACGACGCGATTTTGCTGGCTCTGACGGACGCTCAGCGGCGCCATGCTATCCCCGCGGGACTGCTGGACGAACTGGCCATCGGCACGGCGATGGACGTGGAAGAATCCGAAGTTGCCGCCCAAAGGTCCACGACGCCGGGGATCAGCGTTCAGTACAAGACGTTCGACGACCTGCGCGTGTACTGCTATCGCGTGGCTTCCGTGGTGGGCCTGGTTTGCATTCACATTTTTGGATATCGCGATCCCGCGGCCGAGGAATTGGCAGAGCGGTGCGGATTGGCATTCCAGATGACAAATATCATCCGCGATGTAAGAGAGGACGCCGCCATGGGACGGGTGTATTTGCCGGAAGAAGATCTGGCAAGGTTTGGCCTGTCTGCTTCTGAGCTTCTGAGCACGCCCGATCCGGCACGATTTCGTCCGCTACTCGCGCTGGAAGCGGACCGCGCCCGCGAGTTCTACGCGGCTGGGGATGCCTTGATACCATACGTGGCTGAGGATAGCCAGCCGGCGCTGTGGGTGCTGATCACGATCTACCGCAGCCTGCTGGAAAAAATCGCCGAAAAGCAGTACGACGTGTTCAGCTCCAAGGTCGCCTTGAGCACGTGGGAGAAGCTGCGGGTC
>JAICJP010000415.1 GCA_025928375.1 Candidatus Sulfotelmatobacter sp. | reverse complement strand
GCGATGGAGGTCGATGAGACCGGCAGCATCGCGAATTGGATGATTCCCGGAAAGATGGTGAAGGGGATGGGCGGCGCGATGGATCTAGTCGCGGGAGCACGGCGCGTGGTAGTTGCGATGGAGCATACGACACGCGAAGGCGCTCCGAAGATTTTGAAGAAATGCACGCTACCGCTGACGGGTGTGCGAGTCGTGGATACTATTGCGACCGAGATGGCTTACATCCGCGTGAGTGAGGATGGGTTGGTGCTGGAGGAAGTGGCGCCTGGATTGACCGCCGAGGATGTGCAGAAGTGTACGGAGGCGCGGCTGATAGTCAGTCCGAAGCTGAAGCTCATGGAGTGCTAGTAAAGCCGAGGGTGCCCCACCCTACGCGATTTTCGAAGGGTGGGGTTTTTGACTTCGCAGGTCTGTTCTCGCTGGCAGCGCAAGTGCCTATGCTGCGGAGATGCGGCGAATCAAGTCTTCTTGTTCCTGCTTGTTTTCGGCGCCAATCGTAAACGCGTCCAATAATCCCAACGACAGGGCGTACTTGATGCCCTCGTCCTGGCGGTTGCGCAGTGCGCCCTGGCCCAGGATTTTCATTCCCACCACGGCCTTTCCCGCAGACTTCATCTCTTTCAGGACGCTGACCACGGTGGCGGGATCCGCGTCCATGGCGGCGCCGATGGGATTGATTCGAGCCAGATCAATTTCCACCCAGGGAGACTTTGCCGCGGCGCGCAGAGCTTCGATGCTGTGGCAGGAGCAGCCGTGGGCGCGAATGATTCCCTTCTGCTTGGCTTCGGAGAGCACGTCCATGGCTCCGCGGAAGCGGGCGGTCCAGTCGGCTTCCGTCACGCAGTGCATGAGGCAGACATCGAGATAGTCCGTCCGGAGTTCTTTGCGGAAGCGATCGAGATCGGCCCGCATGCCATCGGCGTCGCGCGCCCATGATTTGCTCAGAACTGTAACTTTGTCGCGTGGCACGTGTTTCAGCGCCTCGGCAACATGGGGATGGCTGCCGTAAGAATCGGCGGCATCGAAGAAGCGCAGGCCGTGATCGTATCCGTTAAGCAAGAGATCGGAGAGGCCTTGAATTCCCAGAGCCGTCTGGTGCGAATGATGTCCGGTGCCGACTGTGCCTGTGCCCATGGCGAGACGGCTGGTCTTGATGCCGGTGCTGCCCAGCGTGACCGTGTCGGAGGCAGAAAATTTCTGATTTAGAGCTTGCTCGGCCAGGCTGTTGAATATGGATTTGGATGAGAGCCAGACTGCTCCCGCAGCGGTGGCGGTGCGAACAAGGAATTCGCGGCGACGCATGGCGTCCTCCTGAAGACCGTGGCGTTCATTCAGGCTACACCAAGTGGCGGCGGAGGTGAAGGGCGGCTGTCCCTACATCCGTCAGACTCGAAAAGGGGCGGCCAGCAGGCGGAACGGGAGTGTGATTCCCAGGTAGATAACCTCGAGAATGCCATGCACGGCGACTCCCACAATGCGGAACGGGAGCAGAAGCAACCAGATAAACGGATACGCGATCAGGGCCAGCAGGGCCAGCGGCCAGCAGATCACAAACAGGATGCACCACAGCAGGAATGTGAACATGAGCGAGACCTCGGCTCTATAGAATTCTACGTTGATGGCGGGTCAAAAGTTCCGTTGTCCGCGCCCATCGAAGCTATTCAAACTGCTTGCGGAATGACGCCAATTGCTGCTGAACTTCAGTGAGCTCGGTGCGGAGCCGCGAAACTTCCTGTTCCAGTGTGGCAATGCGTTCAGAATTTGGGTCGTCTCCCATCGCGGGCGAGGGCCTCGCAACCGGGGCCTGCACCAGGTGCTCCGGCGGCTCTCCGGAAAACAGGTGCATGTAACGAACTTCCTTGGTGCCCGGCTGGCGGGCGAGGGCTCGGACCAGCGGCGGCTCCCGTTGCGCCAGGCGATCCAGCGTGGAGACTACGTCATCCAGCGCTTCGAAGCGGTACATGCGGTCGGTTCGGCCGCGCAGTTCTCCCGGAGTCTGCGCTCCGCGGAGAAGAAGGACGCAGACAATCGCGATCTCGCGGCGGTCGAAATTGAAGACCTCTTGCAGGCGATGCTCGTACTTGGTGACGCGGCTGTCGGCGCCTCCGGCCGGGCCGGCCATGCGCCTTTCCTGCAGGGTCGCAAGCGCCCCGCGGACGGCGGCTTCGTCCAGCGTCATCACCGGGTCGCGATTATTTTTCTGATTGCATGCGTTGACCAGCGCGTTGAGCGACAAGGGGTAGTAATCGGGCGTGGTGATGTCTTTTTCGATCAGGGAGCCCAGCACGCGGGTTTCGATTGGGGTGAGATTCACGGCAGTGATTTTAATTCAGATGGGGGAGATGAAAAGAGACTCGAAATGCCCACGAAAAACACGTAGGGTGGAGCACCCTCAACTCTCTAAAACAGCGCAGTAGAGCGCCGCTTCCAGCTCTTTCCATTTTCCTTGGCGATATTTTCCATGTCGGTGACATAGGCTCCCGCTTGCGTCAACACGTGATGCAGGTCGTTGCCGATGCTGATGAAGGTGAATCCCTTTCCCAGAAACTCGCCTACTCGTGACGTGCCGAAGAGGAACAGGCCAAGGATGACGTTGTTCTTGCGCGCGTGCTCGACGAGCTTCTTCGTGGCGGCGTCGAGTTCGGGCGAGGTGTACATGTGTGGGAACTCGTATTTGTTATAGAGGCCCATCGACATGCACAGGTCGTTCTGGCCCAGGAAGAGAATGTCCACGCCCGGGATCGCTGCGATCTCGGCGATGTTCTCGATGCAGGAAGCGGTTTCGACTTGCAGCGCGACGATGCTCTCGTTGTTCCAGTTGCCCGCGTAGCCGAGCAGTCCATTGCGGTTCATGCTGCGCTGCGGGAAATAGACAGAGCGCGTGCCGACCGTGGGATACTTCGCGCAACTCACGGCCTGACGAGCTTCGTCCGCGGTGTTGATGTAAGGAATCAACACGCCGTCGGCGCCCATGTCGAGAGCCTGCTGGATACCCGGGCGATCGTCATATCCGCCAACGCGAACCAGGGATTTTGCCCCGCCATTCGCAATGCCGCTTAGCATGGCGGAAAGTTTTTCGTAGCCCATGGGGCCGTGCTGGGTATCGACGAGCAGCCAGTCGTATCCGCTGTGCGCCAGTTGTTCTGCAACTGTGGGACTGTGCGCGTTCAGGAACAGGCCCATCTTGGGTTGTCCGGCGCGCAGTTGTTTCTTGAACTCCGATCCGCTGAGTGCGGTGTCTGGCATTCGTTTCTCCTTGGAATTGCGTAGTGTAACGTACGGGGCGCTTCTGGTCGTGGACACTCGGCAGAAATTTTTCTGTGGCATGACCTTGGGACACAACCTCGAGTGCCCATCAATGACAATGGAGGGGACAGCGCCTATATTGTCAGCAGAAGCAGGAGGCTGCGATGCGGCTGCTTTTGAACTGGGTGTTGAGCGCGCTGGCGGTCTGGATTGTCGCGCAGGTTGTGCCCGGAGTCTACGTGAATGGCGCTATGGCGGCCTTGATCGCGGCCCTGGCCATCGGGTTCATCAATGCGACGATCGGGTTCGTGCTCAAGGTGCTGACCTTTCCCCTGACATTGCTTACGCTGGGCCTGTTCTGGTTCGTGATCAACGCACTGATGCTGGAACTGGCTTCGGCGCTGGTTCCGGGATTCCATGTGCGCAGCTTCTTCGCCGCTTTCATGGGCGCGATTGTACTGAGCCTGGTGAATCTTCTGCTGAAGGCCATTGTGATGCCCAAGGCGAATCAGCGCTAAGCTGACGAATTC
>JAICJP010000432.1 GCA_025928375.1 Candidatus Sulfotelmatobacter sp. | reverse complement strand
GACATGCTGCTCCTGAAAATCCTCGCTCTGGAGCCGATGAATGGCTGGGCGATCAGCCAGCGCTTGAAACAGATTTCCAGCGACGTCCTCGGCGTCAGCGACGGCTCCCTCTACCCCGCCTTGCACAAGCTGGAGCATCGAGGCTGGATTCGATCGCAATGGAAGTCGAGTGAAAATAACCGGCGCGCGAAATTCTATTCCCTCACGCAGCTCGGGCGGAAGCATCTCGAGAAAGAGACGGCCAACTGGAACCGCGTCTCCACTGCCATCTCCGGCATCGTGAAGCTCAAAGAGGCATGAATATGGGCGTCCAACAATGGTTCTACTCCCTGCCGATGCGATTGCGCTCCCTCTTCCGCCCTCATCAGGTCGATCAGGAATTAAGAGAAGAGCTTCGTGAGCATCTCGATCAGCAAATTGAGGCGAACATTGCCCACGGCATGTCACGCGAAGAGGCGCGCTACTCCGCTTTGCGGGCCCTCGGTGGCATCACGCAGATCGAGCAGCAGTGCCGGGACGCTCGAGGCGGAATCTTTTTCGAAGACTTTGTGCAGGATTTGCATTACGGCTTCCGGCAACTGTTTCGCAGTCCCGGCTTTTCTGCACTGGCCATCCTGTGCTTGACCTTAGGCATCGGCGCCAATGCCGCAGTCTTCAGTTGGATGGAAGGCATCCTGTTTCGTCCCTACCCCGCAGTTGCACACCAGGAGCGGCTGTTTGCCATCGGGGGAACGGCGCCCGGCGAGAGTCGCGGCACGCCGCTTTCATGGCCAGATTTCATTGATTTGCGCAGGAACTGCACCCTCTGCGAAGACTCTTTCGTCAGCAAGATTACCGGCAGCACGCTCAGTATCGGCGATCACGCCGAAACCGCCACCGGCAGCATCGTCTCGGCCAACTACTTCGACGCCATCGGCGTTCGACCCATTCTCGGGCATGCCTTCGAACCCAGCGATGATGTTGGCAGCGATTCGCATCCGGTCGTTGTTATCAGTTACCAGCTGTGGCGCAATCGCTTCAAAGGCGACCCCGAAATCATCGGCAAGATGCAGCGCTTCAACAATGTGCCGCACACCATCATCGGCGTCGCGCCCCAGGGATTTTATGGAACCTTCGTCGGCTGGGCCATGCAGTTCTGGGTTCCGGTCAACATGGAAGAAACCTTCGAGAACGACGGCTACAAACTCGAGGACCGCAACGCTCGATGGATTGAGGCTTATGTGCGGATCAAACCGGGCGTCAGCCGCGCCCAGGCACAGCAGGAAGTGTCGGCAATCTCGGCGCAATTGCAGAGCAGCTATCCCGCCACTAACCGTGGCCGCGGCATGCAGCTGTGGGCCCTGTGGCAAACTCCCTTCAACAATGCCGGAAGCCTGCTGCCCACGCTTGAGGTCATGGTGGCTGTGGTCGCGTTCGTGCTGCTCATCGCTTGCGCCAACGTCGGCAATCTCCTGCTGGTCCGCTCGTTGGTCCGCCGCCACGAAATGAGCGTTCGTCTCGCGATTGGAGCCAGTCGTCTCCGACTGGTCAAGCAGCTTCTCACTGAAGGCCTCCTCCTCTCCGCGCTGGGTACGGCAGGCGGAGTTTTGGTCGCGTACTGGTGCCGGCACGCGCTGGTCCTGTTGTTGCCGGCGCGCTCGGGCATCTCTATGTACTTGCCCGGGGAGATCGACGGGCGCGTGATGGCGTTGAGCGCCGCAGTTTGTTTACTGGTGACGCTCGTGGTCGGTTTCATTCCAGCGTTTCAAACGCGCAACCTCGATGTCGCCGGACCTTTGAAGTCAGAATCTGTAGGCGTGGTGGGTGCCCGTGGAAGAACCTGGATGCGCTCCGGCTTAGTCGTTTTCCAGGTGTGCCTGAGTTTCATTTTGCTGGTGGGAGCGGCTCTGTTGCTCGAGAGCCTGCAGAAGATTCGCACCACGAATCCGGGCTTTTTGACCACCAGCGTTGTAGTAACGGGCTTGCCGCTGCTCACCGCCGGGTATGACCTGCCCGGCGCCAAAGTCTTTGAGGACGAACTGATTGATCGCCTAAGCGTACTACCCGGTGTCGAATCCGCAGCATTTGCCGCGATGACGCCCTTGGGATATGGCTCATTCTCGTCCACGCCGATCGCCGTGGATGGCTATCAACCTTCCCTCGAGGAACAGCCCACGGTCGAATACAACCAGGTCAGCCCGGTATATTTCGCCACCTTGGGCATCCCGGTCCTCACTGGCCGTGAATTCACCCGCGCGGATAACGAAAATGCACCCTTGGTCGCCATCGTGAACCGCACCATGGTGTTGCGCTACTGGAAAGGGGAGGACCCTATCGGCCGCCGGCTTCAAGTGAAGGGCCGCTGGGCACGGGTCGTCGGCGTGGCCGCCGATTCGAAGTATGAGAGCATGCGCGAAACTCCCCGTCCATTTTTCTATGTGCCGCTGCGGCAGGAGTTCACTCTGAGGTCAGCCTTGAACATCCGTACCCATCAGCCGCTCCAGAGCCTGAGGACTGCCCTGATGCGTGAAGTACATGCTTTGGACGGCAATCTCGCCCTCTACGAGATGATCACTCTGCAGGAGCAAGTGAACCGCTCGACTTCGCCGCAACTAGTGGCTGTCACACTGGTTTCGATCCTGGGAGGCTTGGCCCTTCTCCTCGCCGGTGTCGGCCTGTATGGAGTCATGTCCTATGCCGTTGCCCAAAGCACGCGCGAGTTGGGATTGCGCATGGCTCTCGGAGCCGGCGCTGCGAACCTGCTTCGTCTCGTCATCTCGCGAGGGTTGCGGCTGACCGCGGGCGGCGTTCTGTTCGGCGCCATCGCAGCCCTGGCGCTGACGAAATTGTTGGGCAAGCTCCTCTATAACGTGAGCCCGCACGATCCCTGGGTATTCGGATCGGCATTGGCAGTTATGGCGCTCACGGCAGTATCAGCGTGCCTGTTGCCCGCGTGGCGCGCAGCGCGAACCGAACCCGCCCGCGTATTGCGGGATTCATAACGTGCGGGATGCCACGGAATCAAAACAATGAGACTCTCCGCGCGGCCTCAGTCTCCGCGCTGCGGCGGAGATTGGAAGCCGCTGCCATCCGAGGCACGCTCTCCAGCCGCTGAAATCCGATCTTTGGTTCCCGGAAATTCCTCTTCGATGCGTGCATCCAGCCAGCGCTCGAGCTGCTGCTGAACGTCTTTCGGAACCTGATGAAAGCGGAGTCCCGCCAGCCCCTTCGAATCGGCCCACGCCACTTCAGCTTCCACCTCCATGCTCAAGTCGGTGTGAGGTAGGCAGAATTTCAGAGTGGGGGTTGCCCCTTTGGGAAGCGCTTGCGGCAGCAGCAGGGCCATGCCGCCCTCGCTGATGTTGGTGCTGGTCGCCTTTACGGTCTGGCCATCCACCACCACAGCGACAGGGATACTTACTGGCTGCCGGAAATAGCGACGGCGCCCTTTGAGCATGAAATTCAGGGCCGCATGGAAGCATCTGGATGCATTCAGCATCGTAATGGGTTTCTGCAAGACG
>JAICJP010000318.1 GCA_025928375.1 Candidatus Sulfotelmatobacter sp. | reverse complement strand
GGGTCTGCCGGATTCACTGCGCAGGGCTCCGCGAGATTCATCTCGATGGTGTTGAGCGGTTCCAGTTGGCAACTGCCGCGCGCTATGTCCTGACGGACCAGATGGAAATTTTCGACGCGCAGGCGTCCCATGGGAACGGCCATCCAGCAGTTCTGATCGCGGTGGTTATGCACAGAGCTGGCCTGCCCGACTTCCCAGCAGATGGCCATCAACTCGTATAGGGGCGTACGATCAATCAGATTGCGCGTGTAATGCTGCCGATCCCAGGTCAGATAAGGGGCTAAGGAATCCACATCAACAGGCTTGTGCTGGAGAAGACGGCGCAGAGGCTCGGTTTCATCGAATACAGCCACGTCTAACTTTCTAAGCTGCTGGACCAGGTCTTGAATGGAACTTAATCCGATGCCTCTCATCTCTTCTTGCCCGGGGTGGCGCCTCTTTTGCGGCTCTTGCGCGGAGCGGACATTTTCGTGGCCCGCTCCAAGAGGACCACGACATGCGAGACCGCGGTGTTCTCCAGGCTCAGCCCCTCAGGAGTTTTCGCCTTGAGGCCTACGCAGTCGCTTGGGATGCCCACCAATCTTGCCACGCGCTCGCGGATGGCGCCACTGTGGGGACCAATTTTGGGAGCGGCAAGAATGAGGCTGCAATCCAGGTTGGAAAGCCGGTATCCGGCGCGCCGCACGCGGTCAAGGGATTCACGTAAGAAGACTACGGAATCGGCGCCCTTCCATTTGGGATCAGACGGCGGAAACAAGGCTCCGATGTCAGGGGCGGCAATGGCTCCGAGAAGCGCATCGGTAATGGCGTGGAGGAGAACGTCGCCGTCGGAATGTCCGCCGAGCCCTTTATCGTGCGGCAGGGCTACCCCGCCAATCTTCAGGGGAACGCCTGCGCGGAATTCGTGGGAATCGAATCCGTAGCCGATGCGAGTCTCAGGCTTTGGTTTGTTGGTTGGCATTCGAGATTGCACAACAAAGCGTGGCTAATTTCCTAAATAGAACTCGGCCAGGTCCATATCCCCGGGGCTTGTGATCTTGATATTGCGCGGGGATCCCATGACTACCCAAACGTCGTGTCCGGAGCGCTCGGCCAGGGACGCTTCATCGGTGCCCATGAAGCCGTCGGCAACCGCCTCGTCAAACACTTTCTTGATCACACTGTAGCGAAACCCTTGCGGAGTCTGTGCCAGCACGACGCTGGCTCGCGGGATCGTTGCCTTGATAATGGCGCCTTCTGCCGCGCGTTCCACCTGCTTGACGGTGTCGACGGCGGGAAGTCCGGCAATGGCAGCGCCGTATTTTTTGGCCGCTTCAATGACTTCAAGGATGATCTCGGCGGACACCAGGGGCCGCACGGCATCATGCACCAGCACGATGTCGTCCGGCCCGGCGGAAATGGCGTTCAGCGCGTGCTCCACGGATTGCTGACGGTGCTCGCCACCGGCTACGAACTCAATTTTTTTCTTGAGTACATCTTGGGATTCGGCCTGGAGCCTTTCTCGAAAGCCCTCAACCTCATTTTCGCGAAGGGCTACCCAGATTTCACTCACCGGATCGACAGCGACGAACTTGCGCAACGTATGAATGAGGATGGGAGTGCCGGCCAGCTCCGTAAACTGCTTGGAAGGGTGCGGGTTCTTGCCCTTCGCAGTTTTGCCACTGGGAACGGGAGCCATGCGGGTTCCGAGTCCAGCAGCCGGAATGATGACGATGACCTTCATTGCGGGGTGTAAGTATACGGATGCCGAACGGCAACTTCAAATCGCGCGGGCGCAACGAGCGTTCTCGCGGATGCAGCTAACCTGACCGGCCAAACGAAAGCGCAGTCTGAAAGAGATGGCGAGGACTGGCATTGGCCAACCCTCGCCCAGGATCAAAACAACTACGATGCGGGTTTCGGCTCGGCTCCAACGGTGGAAGCGGTAACCGGCGTTGCCGCCTGCACCGAAACGCCAGCCGAAGTTGCCGGTACGGGCACGGCCTGCCGCGAATAGGCGGCACGCTCGTCCCATTTTCCGAAAATCATTTTGCCCGCAGTAGTCTGCAAGACCGAGGTCACAGAGACGTCAATGGTTTTGCCGATCATCTTGCGAGCGTTGTCCACGACGACCATGGTGCCGTCGTCGAGATAGGCCACACCCTGGTTGTATTCTTTGCCTTCTTTGAGGATGAATACGCGCATGGTCTCGCCGGGCAGGACGATGGGCTTCAGGGAATTGGCCAGTTCGTTGATGTTCAGCACCTCGACTCCCTGCAACTGAGCCACTTTGTTCAGGTTGAAGTCGTTGGTGATGATCTTGCCTTCGTAGAGTTTGGCCAGTTCGATCAGTTTCAGGTCCACTTCGCGGATAGCAGGGAAATCATCTTCCACGATCTGGATCTGCAGGTTGGCGACTTTCTGCAGCCGCTGCAGGATGTCGAGCCCGCGGCGGCCGCGATTGCGCTTCAGTGAATCCGCGGAATCGGCTACGAGTTGTAACTCACGCAGCACAAACTGCGGAGTCACAATCACGCCGTCCAGGAACCCGGTTTCGGCGATATCGGCGATACGACCATCTATGATGACGCTGGTATCGAGGATCTTATAGCTCTTCTTGCTCTGCTTCTCGCCGCCGAAAATTCCGCCCAGCGCCGAGAGGTTAAGCAGGTCCCCTTTGTTGGCGCCCACGATCAAGCCCACGTAGGCCATCAGGAGCATCACAAGGATCTGCAGGAAGCTCTGGGTGTGTCCTTCGGGAACGCTGTTGCGGATCACCAGAGCAAACAGATAGGCGCCACAAATGCCAAGTATGCTGCCGATGGCAGCGCCAATCAGCCGTTTCAGGCTGACCGTGCGCAGCTTCCATTCGAACAGCACAATGGCCCCGCCAATACCGAGACCCACCACACCATCCCACAGCCGGGTCAGTGCAAAAGGTTCAATGACAAAGCAGGTGGCCCCTACAACGATGATAAAAAGAAGACGTACAAAAACAATATCCACGGCAAACCTCCCGCGGATGCAGGTTGCCCAACTACCAGGGAAATGCACCCGTGCCGCTCTCGCCGCCCCAGCGGGATCGGCCCTTCGGATACGAGGCGCATGAATTAAGGGGGAATGAATGCACGCCCCGTCCGGCCGTAAGGGGCCCCGGCCGGATCTGTACCAGTGACGGTAAAAGTATATACCTCGGGATTGCCGGTGGGGAGCACCCGGCGCACGTCATCTTCCGTCGTACCGCACCGTTCTGGAGGCGCACCAGCAACCGCCTACGGTCGACTCCCACCCTTCGGTACAGCGAAGCACCCCGCTGTGGGGACCAGAATTGTTGCATCTGAAAGACGCATGCGCGTCGATCGTCGGGCAGGACACCCTGGGAGTTTGTTGTGTGCAACAGAGTTCTTGGAGGTGCTTATGCGAACTGGCAGGTTTTTGAATTTGACCGTTCTATGCTTCCTGATCGCGTCTTCTGCGTTAATCTACGCACAGGAACCACGACAAGACGAAAATAGAGCGCCGCGGCAGCAGGAGCCGAGGCCACCCGAACCCCGGCAGCCTGAGGCTCGCCCTGAGCCCCGACCTGAGCCCCGGCACGATGAGACCAATGCTCCACGCCAGGATGAGGTCAGGCCTCCGAAACAAAACAGGCACGAGCAAAGATCCGAAGAAGACCAGCGCTCGCGGGATCAGATGAGGTCCGTACCCGAACGTGGGCAGGAGCGCCAGAGGCCTGCTGGCCGGAGTGCGCACATCCCTGACGACAGGTTTCGACAGCAGTTTGGTCGCAGCCACACCTTTGCCGTCCGCCCGGTCGGGGTCTCCGGAGGCCAGCAAGGCTTTATTTACAGCGGCTACACCTTTGTTTTTATCGATCCCTGGCCTGAAGATTGGGCTTACGACGACGGCTACTACGTTGATGATATCGACGGCGACTATTACCTGTACGATCTCATGCATCCCGGATTGCGCATCGCGCTTTTCGTGGTGATGTAGCGCAAGACAAAGTCTTGCAGGAAACTAAAAGGCCGCTCCGCGGATTCGGCTCGCATAGGGACAGACCCTTGGGATGGTCAGCGAAGCGGCACGACCCGAGCGGTCGTATTTGGTGGTTGGGAGGTCTCCGCAATAGCCTGCTAGAATTTTGGCTATGAAAGCGTTAGTCCTGTCCAGCTTGTCCGGACCCGAAGCTCTCTCCGTTAAAGAATTTACAGACCCCGATCCGAAACCCGGGCAGACTCTGGTCCAGGTGCGCGCCGGAGGGCTCAACTTCGCCGATATCATGACCACAAAGGGAGGCTACCCGGGAACTCCGCCGCCTCCCATGATTGTTGGACGCGAGTTTTCCGGGGTGGAAGAAAGCAGTGGCCGCCGGGTGATGGGATATGCGCAGTGGGCTGCTTTTGCCGAACGGACGCCGGCGTACTCCAACATGCTGTGGCCGGTTCCCGACCACTGGTCGGACGAAGAGGCTGCCGCTTTCCCGGTGAACTACTTCACCGCCTACCTGGGATACTGGCAAGCGGGGATGACAGAAGCTGCCCGGCCGGGTCACACGCATCGGGTCCTCATTCATGCGGTGGCTGGTGGCGTCGGGACCGCTGCGGTTCAGATTGGGCGACTCCTGGGCGTAGAAATGTACGGAACTTCTTCATCGGAAGAAAAGCTGAGCAAGGTAAAAGAACTTGGGCTGCAGCACGGCATCAACTACAAGCGTCACGACTATGAGGAGACGGTTAAAAATCTCACTCACGGCGAAGGCGTCGATGCCGTGTTCGAAATGTTAGGCGGTGAGCATACAGCCAAGAGCCTGCGCTGCCTGCGCGATTTCGGCAAGGTCATTCAGTACGGCACTGCGACCGGAGCCCAGCCGAAGCTCGACGTGCGAGCGCTGTACGCAAAGTCGGCCAGCGTCCAGGGATTGTGGCTCACCTATTTATCTCAAAAACCGGAGATCATGGGACCAGCGTGGCAGCGGCTTTCCGCGTGGATCCAGGAACGGAAGCTGACGCCGCAAATCGGTCAGGTGTTTCCTTTCGATCGGGCGGTCGAAGCTTACAAACTTCTGGAGCAGGGGAAGAACTACGGCAAGGTAGTCCTGAAGATCGCGGCATAGACCTGCCCGTGCCTGGAGCTATCCTGGGGCACCCCCATTTTTTGGTACTCCCATTTCTGGTGCCCACGCTTTCTCAGTTCAGTTCCCGGCGCCGGGGCGCGCTGGCTCAAACACCCAGGTATCGCTGACCAGGAAATTCGCGACGGAGCACAGCGCAATGGCAATGCCATTGGCAACCAGGTAGTTCATGTTTCCGAATCCCACCATTACCTTCATCAAGGCAAGATTCCCCAGAATCGATACCAGCCCTGTGGTGAGGTTGAAGCGGGCGAATCTCGCTAAAGACCAGCGCCACGAGCCGTCGACCCGATCGGCCCAGGTGAACTGTTCGTGCCAGACGAAGTTGTGCACGACGGCGG
>JAICJP010000125.1 GCA_025928375.1 Candidatus Sulfotelmatobacter sp. | reverse complement strand
GCGAAAGTTCTCGGAGGCAGCCCAGTTCTCGCGGAGGCAAGCTTGAAGGCCATTCAGCAGTGGAAATATTCTCCCGCGGAAACCGAGCAAATGCTGCTGGTGAAGATCGACTTCGACGCGTACCGCTGAGATCAGGAGTTACGCCTGAAATTCTGAAGCTTCCGGAAAGCGAAGCTTGCATTTCGAGAGGGCGGAGCTGAGCAGTTCCTCAACTTTGGACTCTTCGCAGTTGCGGGCCATGGCCAACTCGCTGACCAGGAGATAGCGAGCGCGCTCCAACATCTTTTTCTCACGGAAAGAAAGCGGCTTGGCCTGATGAAGGGCGATCAGGCTCTTTAACACTCCCGCAACTTCCAGCAGCGATCCGGTTCGCATGCGGTCAGAATTTTCTTTGAAGCGGTCTTTCCAGTCGCCGCTGCCATTGGTATCGGCCACCGAGAGTAGATCGAGAACCTTCTGAATCTCCCCGTTGCGCACCACCCGCCGCAATCCAACGCTGCCCGCGTTATGGCAGGGCACCATCACCTTCAGGCTGCTGGCCTTGATGTTGAGAAGGTAGAACCTTTCCACCGTCGTACCGATTGAGCGGCTGCTGATCTGTTCAATGATTCCTACACCGTGGTTAGGGTAGACGACCTTGTCACCGATGTGGAAATTCATGTCCGTACTGCTCATATTCGGCACCCAGTGAGGCGGAGGGTTAGCGGGAAAAACTCAATAACTACTATAAATATGTTACACCTCGGCGGGGGCCAAGGCAAGGTGAGTAGATGCTTGCCCCAGAGGGAGTTAGGCGTCCTAGGGCGGGTTTCAGGCTCCTGTTGGCTCATCTGCGTGCTGCGTCGTGCGGCTTTCCATCCACCCCTGGAGGATCAGGATGGCAGCCATGCGGTCCACGGCCTGGCCGCGCTTTTCGATGGAGAGATCGGTTTCGCGCAGCAGGCGGTTGGCCTCCGCCGAGGTGAGGCGCTCGTCCCAGAGGTGGACGGGGAGTTTGAAATGCTTGCGGAGATCCTGGGCGAAAGCCTGGATCTTCTCGGCCTGGGTGCCTTCGTCGCCGCTCATGCGCAGGGGCAGGCCAACCACGATTTCTTTCACGCCATATTGGCGGATTATGCGGTAAAGATGGGCGAAATCGTGTTTTTTATTCTTCCGGTGCAGCGTGTCCAGGCCTTGGGCCGTCATGCCGAGAGGATCGGAGATGGCAACTCCGATACGGCGCAGGCCTACGTCGAGTCCGAGTACGCGGGTTTCGGAGGGCTGCACGTAGCGATTATAGAAGGATGGGCGTTCATCTTGCCCCGCTGCGGCCCTTCGCTCCGCTGCACGGCCGATGGCGGCTGTCCCTACTCAAATGGGCAGCCCTTATTGCTCGTGCTCCTTCAGCGCTTTGCGGTAGGCGATTACGTTTTTGTTGTGCTCTTCCATGGTGCGGGCGAAGCGGTGGTGCCCCTGGGCGTCGGCTACGAAGTAGTAGTAATCGGTCTCGGCGGGGTGCATCGCGGCTTGCAAGGCGCTGCGGCCCGGGTTCGCAATCGGCCCAGGCGGAAGCCCGGCGTGGCGATAGGTGTTGTAGGCGGAAGAGAACTGCATGTCGGCGTGGTGTAACGCACCCTGGTACGTGCCTGCGATCAGTTCCGCATAAATGATGCTGGGATCGGCGTCCAGGGCGATTCGCTTATCCAGCCGGTTGTAGTAGACGCTGGCCACCATGGGGCGTTCCTCGGGGACAGCGGTTTCTTTCTCCACGATCGAGGCCATGGTGACGACTTCGTGAAGCGAGTATCCGGGGGTCGGAGCATCTGGGGATGCGCTGCCCGCGAGTCCGATCTGCGTCGCTACCTGGCGGAACTGCCGGACCATGGCGGCGGCCATCTCCTGCATGGTCATCATGCGGGAGAACTGGTAGGTCTCCGGGAAAAGATAGCCCTCGAGCGAGTGAGCCTGGGGATCGATGTCAGACACCAGGCTGGTGTCGGATCGGGCTACTTTCAGAAAGTCGTCGGCGGAGCCCAGTCCTGCCCCTTCGACCGCCCTCGCAACGTCGAACATGGTGAAGCCTTCCGGGACCACAACGGTATGGAAGTAGACGTCGCCACGGCGCAGCCGCTTCTGAATTTGAATAATATTGGCAGGCTTGTCGAACAAGTACTCGCCGGCCTTCAGCGTCCGTCCGTGATGGTAGTAATGCCAGAGGATGAAGGCGCGCTGGCTGCGGATTACTCCCGCTTTCTGCAACTCGGCTGCGATGTGGCGGGTCGAGTATCCCGGACGCAGTAACACAACCGTTTGTCCCGGCGGCCCCACCGGCATCATGAGGGCCCATGCCAGCCAGCCGGCCGCGGCGATCACGGCTATCAGAATGAGCCAGACGAGCTTTCGCACAATAAGCACAGTTTAGACGAGAACGTTACGGCGCACTCCTGACGATAGTGATGCGGCTTCTGGAGAACGCTACTGGCTTCTAGCCCCTTTTCTAGCCAAGACTGCCCGGCGTTTGGATTGGCTACCGTAGCAGTTGGACGCCAGCAGCTAAAACTGCCGGTTTTGCGGCTGAGGCTGGTTTGGCTTGGCTAGGAGCTAGCAGCTAGAAGCTAGCAAGGAGCTACCAGCTATGCAGGGCATCGGGTAGAGCAACATGGAAAGTACCTCATGCGGATTTTGAACCCTTTTCCTCGCGGTATACTCAAATGGCCGTGGAGGCATCCTTATATCTTCATGAAACGCAGTAAGTTTTGGTGCGCGCCTTTTTTCTTAGCAGTGACCTGGACGACCGGCTGCGGGGTCTTTCTGCGGACGCGTCCAGTCGAAGATCAGTACTCCAAGGCCCCCCTCAAGCAGGCGACTCAGCAAGAGCTGATCGACAGCATCAATGCGCAGGCGGAGTCCATTCATTCCCTGAAGGCCACCGTCGACATCGACAGTTCGGCCGGTGGAATGAAAAAAGGGCAAGTCACTGACTACAAAGAAATCCGGGGCTATGTTCTGGCCAAGAAGCCCGATTCGCTGCACATGATTGGTCTGATGCCATTCGTGCGGACCACGGCCTTTGACATGGTCAGCGAGGGACAGAACTTCAAACTGTGGATCCCTCCCAAGAACAAGTTCGTGATCGGCAAGAATGAGGTCACGACTCCCAATATCAGCCAGCCCATGGAGAACATCCGGCCGCACAATATCTACGAGGCCCTGCTGATCCGGCGTGTCGATCCCAAGGATGAGATCGCCGTGCTGGAGAATGGCTACGAGACCTTGCACGACGGCAAGGGTCATCGTGTGCTGCAGGAAGACTACGAACTCACCGTGATCAAGAAGGCGGAAAACGGCTGGGCCCTGGAGCGCAAGATCATATTCAGCCGGACTGACTTGAAGCCTCACGAGCAGTTCATCTACAGCGAGGACGGCAAAGTCGCGACCGACGCGAAATACGCCGAATACAAAGATTTTTCAGGCACCATTTTTCCTTCGCGAATCCAGATTTACCGCCCCCAAGAAGAGTACGACATCACGCTCAACATGCTGAAGGTAGAAATCAATACTCCTTTGAAGGATGAGCAGTTTGTGTTGGTGCAACCGCCTGGAGCGCAGGTGGTGCACCTGGATCGTCCGCAATCCAGCCTGGTATTAGCGCCAGCGCCTGGGCAGCATAACTGAGAAGCCTGCGTCTGTTTCCTTGTAAGGAACGCGCCGAAGTGCCAAACCCGAATGCTAAGCGCCGGGTGAGGTCGACAGGGTTCCGAGCTTTCCTATGATCAATAAAATGGTGGTTGCCAACGTCGCGCACCGGCCCGTTCGTTCTTTGATCAGTATTGTCGCGATCGCGTTGGAGGTTACCCTGATCCTGCTGATCGTCGGGCTGTGCTACGGAATCATGAACGATAACAAGAACCGCACTGCAGGGATTGGAGCGGACGTCATTGTGCAGCCGCCCGGGTCTTCCTTTTTATCCGGCATCAGCGGCGCTCCGGTTTCGGTGAAGGTCGGCGACGTGATCCGCAGGATGCCGCACGTGAAGGTGGTGAGTCCAGTGATCTGGCAGATCGCCACGGGCGGCGGGCTCGAGCTCATCGACGGCATCGATATAAACAGTTTTCAAGCGCTGGGCGGACCTTTTCGGTATCTCGAAGGCGGACCTTTTCAGGGACCCAATGATGTACTCGTCGATGACTATATCGCTCGCCAGAAACATGTGAAGGTGGGCGACCCGATGACCATCCTCAATCAGCCTTTTCGCGTTTCCGGGATCATCGAGAACGGGCGCGGAGCGCGGAAGTTCGTTCCCATGAAAACTCTGCAGGATTTGGAGGGAGCGGAAAACAAAGCTTCCGTCTTTTACGTCAAGCTGGATGACCCCGCAAACGCCGAGCAGGTGGTGAAGGCGGTGAAGGCACAGTCGGGAATGGAGAATTATTCGGTTTTGTCCACGCAGGACTATCTCAGCATGATGACCCCGAGTAACTTGCCCGGCTTCCGGCCATTTATCGGGGTGGTGATCGGGGTCAGCGTCATCATCGGTTTCCTGGTAATTTTCCAGGCGATCTACACGGCCGTGATGGAGCGCACGCGCGAGATCGGAATTCTGAAGTCGCTGGGCGCCTCCAAGTTCTACATCGTGAATGTCGTGCTGCGCGAGACTTTGGTGCTTGCGCTTGCAGGGATCATCGTGGGCATCGTGGTGAGTTTGCTGGCCAGGATCGGAATTCAACAGCGTTGGCCGCTGGTCCACATCGATCAGAGCAGCGAGTGGATGCTGGCCTCGGCAGCAATCGCAATCGTTGGTGCGACTCTGGGGGCGATCTACCCAGCATACAAAGCCGCGCAGAAGGATCCGATTGATGCGTTGGCATATGAATGATTGACGCGGTGCTGGTTGGCCTGCAGATATCGGCTCTCCACGGGCGTGACCTGCTGGCGCCCGACAACCTAGCCGGGCTTTGCCTGGCGGAGACAGCCTGACAGGCTGTCCCTACCTGTTTCAGCCTCGTTACGCTTTCCGGAATTAGCTCAGAATTTACAGGTCTCCTAATGCGCCAGGCGTATTCTGGGGCACCTCGCGGAGAATCCTATGGCACCGGAAAACATTCAGAATGCTCCCCCGCGACGTCTGCTCGCGATCGATGGCGGCGGACTGCTGGGCTTGATCCCCGCTGAAGCCCTCATCCTGGTCGAAGAACAACTGAACCAGATTACCGGGAGCACTAAGCCGCTGTGTGATCGTTTCGATTTGATCGGTGGCACGAGCACGGGAGCGATTCTTGCGGCGGGTCTGGCCCTGGGTTTGAGCGCCAGGCAATTGCGCGATTTTTACCTCCAGTTCGGCAAAGAGATATTCACGAAAGTATGGTTCGGAGAACGGTTCTGGCACAGCTATTCGGATGCTCCGTTGGCCAGGCACTTGAAGGAAGTGTTCGGAGATGTGACGCTGGGAGGCGATCGGCTGCGCACCCAGATCCTCATTGTTACCAAGAATGCGACGTTAGGGAATGACTGGTTCTTCACCAACAATCCGCAGAATAAATTTTTTAAAAACAACGCCGGACTACCGTTGTGGCAGATCGTGCGGGCGAGTTCGGCGGCTCCCACGTATTTCCCGCCGCAGTCGATTACCCTGCCCGACGAGACGGGCAAAATTCAGAGTTACGAGTTTGTCGACGGCGGCGTGAGCAGTTACAACAATCCGGCGCTGCAGGTTTTTCTGGAAGCCACCATTCCTGAGTACGGACACGGCTGGCCCATGGGTGCGGATCGGCTCCTGTTGCTTTCCTTGGGCACAGGTTTCAACTCGCTCACCATTCCAGGCGGGAAGGCTGCGAGATACAACTTGATTGACTGGGGCAAGTACGTGGTGAAGGAGATGATGAATGACGCCAATCTCCAGCAGAATATTCTGCTGCACATCATCGGGCAGAGGCCTGCTTCGGCAGCATCTGCGACCAGGGAACTGACATCCTCGGGGGCCTCCAAAGGGGTACCAGACGAAAACGCGCTATCGCGGGTGAATGTTGGAATGTCCGCCGCAAAGCTGGTTACCTATCAACGCATCACAATCGGATTGACGCGCAAGCGCCTGGATGATTTGGGATTTCAGGATATCGATCCTCAGAGGGTGCGAGAAATGGATGCTGCCGGCCAGATCCCGAATATGCAACGCATTGGGGCGGCCGTCGCGCGCGAGCAGGTTCGAATGGAAGCCTTGAAGGCATTCTTCTAGCCACGATTTGAACGTGGTTTGAAGCTGTACCTGACACCCTTTTGTAAGCGGGTGTGATTAGAAGCACAGGGGTAACATAGCGTTGACAAGAGTTTGCGGGGTAAGCTATCGTAAAGACTTTGGTAGTAGTGTGGTTGCCCGCCTGATGGTCCTGGCGTCCTCGTCAGGGGAATCAACGAGCGGTTTTCTTTCGCAGCCTTTTTTCAAATCTTGGGAGAGTTCCGATGTCAACGTATTTCCCCAAACAGGGGGAAATTGTGCGCAAGTGGTACGTCGTGGATGCGAGCGGGCAGACGCTCGGGCGCCTGGCTTCGCAGGTGGCGCGCATCCTTATGGGAAAAGAAAATCCGCGATATACCCCATTTATCGATACTGGGGATCATGTCATCGTGATCAATGCAGACAAAATCCGCACCACCGGTGTAAAAGCGGAGCAGAAGCAATATCACCATTACACGGGATATCCCGGCGGGCTGCGGACCGAAGATTACAACAAGCGGCTGGTGCGCAAGCCGGAGGCGATCATTGAAGCCGCGGTAAAGCGCATGCTGCCCAAGAACAAGCTGGCGGCGCACATGCTCTCAAAGTTGAATGTGTACAAGGGCGACAAGCATCCGCACGTCGCGCAGAAGCCGCTGGATTTCAAGTTGGAAGCGCGCGAGTATAAGCCGCGCAAAGTGGCAGTTTCGTAAGACAGCAATGAGCGATGAGCTCTGAGCTGTGAGTAAGATTAAATAATCTTTGAAAGGTTAAGAGTGGAAGAGCAGAGATATGAGCAGAAGTTTTGCTCACAGCTCATGGCTCATAGCTCATAGCTAAACATGGCAGAGTTGGTTCAATATTACGGAACGGGGCGCCGCAAGACGGCAATCGCCCGTGTGTACTTACGTCCGGGCACCGGAGATTTCAAGGTCAACGGGCGCGCCTTCGAAGAATATTTTGTCACTCCGGCGCAGAGGTCGGCGGCCAAGTCTCCGCTGGCGTCCGCCGATGCGGCGGCTTCGTTCAACGTCATCGCCAGCGTTTTAGGCGGCGGCGTTCGCGGTCAGGCGGATGCGGTGAAACTGGGCATTGCCCGCGCTTTGATGCAGTTCAACGCCGAGTTGCGCAAGAAGCTGAAGTCCGAGGGCATGGTCAGCCGCGACTCGCGCGGCAAAGAGCGCAAGAAGTACGGACAGAAGGGCGCGAGAAAGCGGTTCCAGTTCAGCAAGCGCTAGTGCGCTTGCAGTCCCGAGTTGCGGGTCCCGAGTCCCGAGAAAGCCGGGTGCTCGCGCCGCTCGGAATCACAAGGTTTCGCTAGTGGCTAAGAGCTAGAAGCTAATAGCTGATTTCAAGGTGTTCAATTCTTCCCGTGCCCTTGTGGTGCGGGGACGGGAATGGCAATCCGGAGCGGCAGTTGACGCAAAGGATGCAGACTAAACAGGAGGTTAATTGGCTACTATTACCATGAAGGAGTTGCTCGAAGCCGGTGTTCACTTCGGGCACCAGACGAAGCGCTGGAATCCCAAGATGAAGGAGTTCATCTTCGGAGAGCGCAACGGGATCTACATTATTGATCTGCAGAAGACGCTGAAGATGTTCAAAGAGGCGTCGAAATTCGTGCAGGACCTGGCGACCGACGGGAGAATTGTTCTGTTCGTGGGAACCAAGCGCCAGGCGCAGGACGCTATTGCCGAAGAGGCGCAGAAGTGCGGCGCCTTCTACATCAACCAGCGCTGGCTGGGCGGGCTGCTCACCAACTGGGTCACGGTGCAGAAATCGGTGAAGCGGCTGAAAGAGCTCGACGAGATGGCTACGGATGGCCGCTACGAGCTGCTGCCGAAAAAAGAAGTTATCAAGCTCGAACGCGAGCGCAAGCATTTGCAGGCCAATCTGGCCGGCATCAAGAACATGAACCGCCTGCCCGATGCGATCTTCGTGATCGACTCGAATAAAGAGCAGATCGCGGTGCGCGAGGCGCGCAAGCTCGGCATTCCGGTGGTCGCCGTCGTGGATACAAATTGCGATCCGACGGAAGTGGATTACGTGATCCCCGGCAATGACGATGCATTGCGGGCGATCCGGCTGTTTACCTCGAAGATTTCGGAATCGATTGCCGAAGGCGCGCAACTGATGACCGACAAGCAGGTCGCCGATATGCAGGCTGGTGTTGCGCAAGCTGAGCTGGCCGCGAGCGAGCCCCCGGTGGAGGGCGCCGTAGATACCAGTGGCGCTGAGTACCCCGGCGAAGGCGAAGATATCAGCATGGAAGAAGTGCTGGGCCCGGGAACGCACAAGAAGCCGGTGGCCAACGAAGAGGCGGACGTTCCGAAGGTCGAGAGTCAGACGGTTTAGAAGCAGTTCTCAAATGTTAGTTGTCAGTTCTTAGTCAAAACCACAGTGGATGTGGTTTGCAGGTACGGGACAAACCGGGCATTGATCATGAGACCCGCGCGGGTCGTCCGGCGCGGGTTTAGTTTTGTAGTTTCAGGTTTCAAGTTTCGAGTGGCCTGAAATTAGTCTCAAAAATCACTCGAAACTAGAAACGCGAAACTGGAAACTTTTATGGGTACTACTACAGTGAATATTTCAGCGGCACAAGTGAAGGATCTCCGGGAGAAAACCGGGGCTCCCATGATGGATTGCAAGCAGGCCTTGACTGAGGCCAAAGGCGACATGGAGCAAGCGGTCGTGATCCTGCGGAAGAAGGGCGTTTCGGTGGCGGCGAAGAAGGCAACGCGAGTGACCAGCGAGGGGTCGGTGGCGAGCTACATCCACGCCGGCGGCAAGATTGGTGTGCTCGTGGAGGTCAACTGCGAGAGCGATTTCGTCGCGCGTACCGAAGACTTCAAGGAACTGGTGCACGACATCGCCATGCACATCGCCGCCAGCGATCCCCGGTACGTTCGCAAGGAAGACGTGACCCCGGCGGATTTCGCCCGCGAGAAAGAGATTTTTCTGTCGCAGGCGGTCGCCAGTGGCAAGCCGCCGCACATCGCGGAGAAGATGGTCGCCGGCAAGATGGAAAAGTTCTATGAAGAGGTCTGCTTGCTCGAGCAGCCCTTCATCAAGGACCAGACCATCTCGATCGGGCAACTGATTGCCTCGAAGATCGGCAAGCTCGGCGAGAATATTGCGGTGCGCCGGTTTGCGCGCTTCAAGGTGGGGGACGCGGGCGAGACCATCGCCATCACCAAGCCTACAGAGCCCAAGGCTGAGTAACTGGAAGGCGCCCTGCGGGGCGCCTTTTTTAGTTTATGCTGTGAGTGCGCGGGTGGGACGCCGGCGCTACGAATGAATCCAACTCCTGTCTTCAAACGCATTCTGCTCAAAATATCCGGAGAGGCTTTGGCGGCGAACCAGGGCTTTGGTGTCGACACCACCCGCATTCACGAGATTGCCGCCGAGCTCAGCGACGTCCAGAAACTCGGAATTCAGACGGCCATTGTCGTGGGCGGCGGAAATTTCTTTCGCGGCGTGGCCCAGCAGGCCAAGGACATGGATCGCGTCTCCGCCGACCATATGGGCATGTTGGCCACCGTCATCAATGCGCTCGCATTGCAGGACGCGCTGGAAAAGCAAGGGGTGTTCACGCGCGTCATGTCCGCGATTGAGATGAATCAAGTGGCGGAACCGTTTATCCGGCGGCGGGCCATGCGCCACCTGGAGAAAGGGCGCGTGGTGATCTTTGCCGGCGGGACCGGCAATCCCTATTTCTCAACCGATACGGCGGCGTCGTTGCGCGCCATGGAAATCAAGGCCGACGTTATTCTCAAGGCAACGAAAGTCGATGGCATCTACGACGCCGATCCCATGAAAGTGAACGGGGCGCGAAAGTTCAATCAGATTACCTACATGGACGTGCTGAAGCTGGGATTGAAAGTGATGGATTCCACCGCCATCAGCTTGTGCAAGGACAACGATCTGCCGATCGTGATCTTCAATTTGAATGAGCGCGGCAACATCCGGCGCGTGATTTTAGGCGAGAAGATCGGCTCCATGGTCTGCGCCTAGAAACTTGGCCACGGATCTTCACGGATCCACATGGATGCCAAAGAGCTTGATCCGTGCCGATCCGTGAGAATCCGGGGCAGCTTGTTTTTGCGGGTTTATAATTCGACGTTTTGAGTAAGGAAGGGATGGACTGAACTTATGGCCATAATGGCTTCGATTGGTGGTTTGAAAGATACCTATGCGCAATTGAAGACGCGCATGGATAAAGCGGTAGAAGATTTTCGCAAGGCCATGGCTGCGGTGCGCACAGGGCGAGCATCGGTGCACATGCTCGACGGAATAACGGTGGACGCCTACGGCGCGCAGATGCCGCTGAACCAGGTCGCGCAAGTGCACGCGCCAGAGGCGCAGTTGATTACGGTGCAGCCTTTCGATCCCTCGCAACTCGGAGCCATTGAGAAGGCGATTCGCGGCGGAGATTTGGGGCTGAATCCGATGAATGACGGAAAGGTGATCCGCGTGCCGGTGCCTGCGCTCACCCAGGAGCGGCGGCAGGATATGGTGAAGCATCTGCATCGCATCCTGGAAGAACACCGCACGGCAATTCGGAACATCCGTCGCGACGGCAATGATGCCATCAAGAAGGCGCTCAAAGACAAGAAGATCACCGAGGATGAAGAGAAGCGGTCCCTGGATGAGATCCAGAAACTGACCGACAACGAGATCAAGAAAATGGAAGAGATGAGCAAGGCGAAAGAAAAAGAAGTGACGGAGTTGAAGTAGGTCCCAGTCTTCGGAGCCATTCGGTACGGAATCTTTGCTATCCAAGGAATGCAACTACCAGTTGCGCAATGCTGTTCCCAGCCTCGCAGTTTCGGCGTGACGTGGGGCACCCCGCCTGGAGTACCCCATGAGACGGGAGACAACCCACTCTCCGCTTTCCTCTTTAGGCAACGTATAATCGGCTGAGCATGAAGCAGATTGTCAAAGCGGCGTGTCCGCACGATTGCCCTGATGCTTGCGGCGTGCTGATCACGGTTCAGGACGGGCGCGCTACCAGGATTCAGGGCGATCCGGAGCATCCAGTCACTCGCGGTTTTTTGTGCGCGAAAGTTGCGAAGTATCTGGACCGCGTGTATTCGCCTGAGCGCGTCATGTATCCCATGAGGCGGATCACGCCGAAGGGGCCCGCCGCGGAGTTTCCCTCCGCCGGACAGCCGCTGGCGGCTGTCCCTGCAGATGCCAACAAGATTTGGCAGCGGATTTCCTGGGATGAGGCTCTCGACACGATTGCTTCACGCTTCCGCGCGATTTCTGATGACTTTGGAAGTGAAGCGATTCTGCCCTACTCCTATGGCGGTACTCTCGGCGCATTGAACGGCGGGTCCATGGACCGGCGCTTTTTCCACCGTCTCGGGGCTTCGCAATTGGATCGCACCATCTGCTCGGCTGC
>JAICJP010000006.1 GCA_025928375.1 Candidatus Sulfotelmatobacter sp. | reverse complement strand
GCGCATCGCGGCGAAGAAGTCACAGACGAGGTCATGGATTGCGAGAACTCCGCGATCTTCGATCAGGCCGAAAACCGGTTGCACGTTCAGAAATCCATTCTTTATTTGTTGCTGGGAGGCGCGGTTCGCCTGCCCGCAAGGAGCGCTCATGCCTGAAAAAGTCGTTCTTGCATATTCCGGTGGACTCGACACTTCCATCATTATTCCCTGGCTCAAAGAAAACTATTCTTATGAAGTCATCGCCATGGTGGGGGATGTGGGCCAGGGTGAAGACATCGAAGCCGTGGTGGAGAAGGCTTATGCGACCGGCGCCAGCAAAGTGATTGTCGAAGATCTGCGGGAAGAGTTCCTGACGGGATATGTGTTCCCTGCCCTGAAGGCGGGTGCCGTTTATGAACATAAGTATTTGCTGGGCACTTCCCTGGCGCGCCCGGTGATTGCGAAGCACCAGGTGGAAGTAGCGCTGCGCGAGGGTGCGACGGCGGTGGCTCATGGTTGCACGGGCAAGGGAAACGATCAGGTGCGGTTTGAACTTACGTACCAGGCGCTGGCTCCGGAGTTGAAGATCATTGCGCCCTGGCGCGAGTGGACGCTCAAGTCGCGGGAAGATTGCCTCGACTATGCCGAGCAGCATGGCATTCCTGTGGCAGCGAGTCGCGAGAAGATTCACAGCCGCGACCGGAATCTATGGCACATCAGCCATGAAGGAGGAGAACTGGAGGATGCCGCCAACGGGCCTCTTCCCACGACGTGGCAGATTACGCGCTCTCCAAAAGACGCTCCGGATGAGGAAGAAGAGGTGCGAATCGGATTTGTTCAGGGCGTTCCTACCTCGGTGAATGGGATGGAAATGGATCCCATATCGCTGGTGGAATTGTTGAACGAAATCGGCGCACGCAACGCCGTGGGACGCATCGACCTGGTCGAGAACCGTTTTGTGGGAATTAAGTCGCGAGGATGTTACGAAACTCCCGGCGGCACACTGCTGATTACAGCGCACCGCGAACTGGAAGCACTTTGCCTGGAGCGCGATGTCGCCCATTACAAGCAGCACATTGGCCTGAAATATGCGGAACTGGTGTACTTCGGGCTGTGGTTCACGCCATTGCGCGAGGCGCTGGATGCGTTCGTGAATGAAACTCAGAAAAACATGACGGGCAGCATCACGCTTTCGTTGTACAAGGGAAACGTTTCCATTGTGAGCCGGGAATCGGAGTACTCGCTGTACCGGACCGATCTATCGTCGTTCACGATGGACGACAGCTACGACCAGAAGGATGCGGCGGGATTCATCAGGATCCTGGGGCTGCCTTCGCGGTCGCGGGCTCGCGCCCGCGTCGAGGTCGCGCGATGAAGATGTGGTCGGGCAGATTCCGGCAGGCGCTGGACGGTGATTTTGAGCGCTGGCAGAGGTCGTTTGATTTCGATTGCCGCCTGCTGCGCTACGAAATTGCTGCCAGCGAGGCGCATGCGCATGCCTTGAAGAATGCCGAGATCATTTCCGCCGACGAACTGATCAGCATCGTGCAGGGATTGCAGCAGATCCTGCAACGCGCTTCGGCATCTTCGGAGTTTCTGCAGGACGAGGAAGCGGAAGACGTACACCATTTTGTCGAAAAAAAGCTGGCGGCCCTGATCGGGGATACGGGGTACAAGTTGCACAGCGGGCGCAGCCGCAACGAACAGATCGCGACCGATTTGCGGCTGTACGTCAGGGCCGCGATTGATGAGTTGCGGAATCAACTGGCGGAACTCTGCGCAGTGTTTGTGGATCGGGCTGAAACGGCGAGCGGCGCGGCGTTGCCGGCCTACACGCACCTGCAGCGGGCGGAGCCCGTGCTGCTGGCCCACTGGCTGCTGGCGTATGTCCAGATGTTTTTGCGCGATGCTGACCGGCTGATGGATTGCCGCAAGCGGCTGAACGTGTGCCCTCTTGGCTCGGGTGCGGTGGCGGGAGCAACTTTGCCCCTCGACCGAATGCTGATGGCGAGTCAGCTGGGATTCACTGCTCCGACAGGCAACAGCATCGATGCCACGAGCGATCGGGATTTTGTGGTTGAGTTCGTGAGTGTCCTATCGCAGCTTGCCTTGCATTTGAGCCGCTGGGCTGAGGAGATGATTCTTTTCTCCACCCAGGAATACGGATTCATCAGCTTGCCGGAAGCATATTCGACGGGCAGCAGCGCCATGCCACAGAAGAAGAATCCGGATCTGCTGGAACTTGTGCGGGGAAAGAGCGGGCGAGTTCTTGGGCATCTGACCGCGCTGATGGTCTCAATCAAGGGCCTGCCTCTCGCTTACAACAAGGATCTGCAGGAAACGCAGGAACCGCTGTTCGGCAGCGCGGATACGGTGCTGGAGATACTGCCGCTGGTTACAGGGTGGATGAAGTCGGTGGAATTCAATTACGAGCGGATGCAGTCAGCCGCAGATTCTGGATTCATGAATGCCTGGGCCGCGGCGACGTATTTGGCCAAACGCGGCATCCCATCCCGCCTGGCGCATGAGCGCGTGGGCAAGGCGGTGCAGCTTTGCCTGGAGCGCGGATGCGAATTGCGCGATTTGCCGCTGGCAGAGCTTCAATCACTCAGTCCAGCGTTCGGCGAGGACTTTTTTGAATCGCTGTCCCTTTCCTCTGTGCTCGCGATGCATGACGTAAGAGGAGGAACGGCTCCCGGCCAAGTCAAACAGGCAATTGCAGCTGCAAAAAAATTCATCGAGTCGCTTCGCGAGGAGGTCCATGCGCACGCGTAAAGCAATCCTTCCCGACGCCAAGCACATTCACGAACTCATCGCGGCGTACTCCGGTGATGGCACGCTGCTGCCGCGCACCCTGCCGGAGATCTGCGAAAACGTGAGGGATTTCGCAGTTCTTGAAGAGGATGGAAAGATCATTGGCTGCGGCGCCCTGCATCTCTACGGAACACATCTGGCGGAGATCCGGTCCATCACCGTCGCTCCCTGGGCCCAGGGCAAAGGCGGCGGTGGACGGCTGGTGAAAGCGCTGTTGCTAGAAGCCAGGCGGCACCGGGTGGACTGCATCTGCCTGTTTACGCGCAAGCCGGACTTTTTCGCGGGACAGGGCTTTTCCGTGGCCCAACGCGAGGATTTACCGGACAAGATTTACAAGGATTGCCATGCCTGCCCGCGATTTCATTGCTGTGATGAAGTGGCGATGGTGCGGGGCCAGATACCCAAGTTTGCGATACTGCCCGAACCCGCAGACTGGCTGGTGAAATTGCAAGGCTGGGCTCCGAACACGGAAGCGCAAGCTAACTCAGGCTGAGTTCTTGCGCGCCGTTATCGGCATGGCAGGGGTAAATTTGCGGGGTGATGCCAGTGGCCTGGCAATAACGTTGGGCAATTTGAGAAGAGAAGTCAGCGGCATTCTCTTCCCGCACCAGATTGACGGTGCAACCGCCAAAGCCGCCGCCAGTCATGCGTCCGCCGATGAAGCCCGGCAGTCCTTCCGCCGCAGCCACCATGGCATCGAGTTCCCGGCAGCTTACTTCGTAGAGGTCGCGCAAGCTCTCATGCGACTCACGCATCAGCTTCCCCATGCGCGCCAGATCGCCGTCCCCCAGAGCGCGGGCGGCATCGAGAGTGCGCTGATTCTCCCGGATCACGTGCGTACACCGCTTGCGAATCGTGAGAGAAAGATCGCCGCCAATCCGCTCCAGCATTTCAGAGGAGACGTCCCGTAGAGCGCGGATGCCCGGGTCGGCTTTGGCGAAGAAACGAACGCCTTCTTCGCATTCCGCGCGCCTCTGGTTGTAGGCGCCGGTGGCCAGATCGTGTTTGACCATGGTATTGCAGACCACGAGTTCGATGCCGGCGGGAATATGAGCAAACTGAAACTCCAGCGAGCGACAGTCCAGAAGTAGAGCGTGTCCTGCCTTTCCCATACAAGACACAAATTGATCCATGATCCCGACCCGGGCGCCGACGTATTCGTTTTCTGCCTGCCGGCAGAGTTTGGCGATTTCTGGAAGTGAGAATCGTTTACTGTCGAGACTGATAAAGGCGAGAGCGGAGGCCACTTCAATAGAAGCAGAGGAACTCAGCCCTGAGCCGATGGGCACATTTCCGTGCACCAGCAGATTCGCTCCCTGCAAATCACTTCCATGCTGGCGGAGGGCGAGTGCGACGCCCAGCACATAGTCCCGCCACGTACCGGTGCGCTGGGCAGGCAGACGATCGACATCGAACTCGAGATCTCCGGGAAACTGGTTGGATTGAATGAGCAGCTTGCGGTCCTTCCGGGGAGCAATGGCGACCAAGCTGGAAAACTCAACGGCGGCGGGCATCACGAAACCTTCGTTGTAATCGGTGTGCTCGCCGATGAGGTTCACGCGGCCAGGCGCGCGGAAAATCCTGGGCGCATTCCTAAAGCGCTCCTCGAACTGCTGGGCAAGTTCGCGCAAGTTTACCAATCCGGTTTTTCCCCTTAAGCGCTTAACCGACGGAAACTACTGGTCCTGCGATTCACGATCGAATACCCCAGCAAAACAAATCTCGTGGGTCAAGGACCAGTTCGGCTTCTGAGTTTACGAAAGCCGAACCCTTGATGCTGGGATATATCTTGCCATCGCGCACTGAAATAGTACCTTCAAACACGGTACCGACGATGCTCTCCTGTTTCCATACCTGGCCTTCGCGAATCTTACCATCGGCATACAGGCAGGCGAGCTTGGCGCTGGTGCCGGTTCCACAGGGAGATCGATCATAAGCTTTCCCGGGGCATAGAACGAAATTCTTGCTGTCGATTCCCGTTATGTCGGACGGGGCATAGAGTTCAATGTGATCGATCTCGTGGCCGTTCTCTCCCGTAATCCCCTGGTCGCGGAGAGCGCGCCGGATTGCCCAGGTGAAGTTGGTCAGTTCCTCGATGCTGTCGAGCGCGAGCGTCATCGAGTGCTCGCGCACCAGGAAGAACCAGTTCCCTCCCCAAGCGACGTCACCGTGCACAGTTCCGTATCCCGCGACGGTGACGGGAACGTTGGCTGCGAAACGATAGCTCGCAACATTATTGACGGTAACCTGTCCGTCGTCGTGCAGGACTGCGGTCACGGTGCCGACCGGAGTCTCGATCCGATGCGTTCCGGGCCCAATCCGGCCCATGAAATGCAGGGTTGCGATCAGACCGATGGTTCCATGCCCACACATCCCCAAGTAACCCACGTTATTAAAAAAGATGACACCAGCAGCACAAGCGGGATCGAGGGGCTCGCACAACAGCGCACCTACAATAACATCGGAGCCGCGCGGCTCGTTGACGACTGCCGAGCGAAAGCGATCGTGCTCGGCGCAGAGACGATGAAGCCTCTCCGCCAGGCTTCCTTTGCCAAGGTCAGGCCCGCCGCTCACCACCAGTCGAGTGGGTTCGCCGCCTGTATGCGAGTCGATGACCCGCACTCTTTGAGCTTGGCTTGTGTTCACCGGAACCGAGTTCCCCTTAGGAATTGGAAACGATGTCATTGATTGTACGAATTTTGCTTGGCTCTGTGGGATTGGGAAACGGATTGTTTTGCCGGAATTAGGGCAGTCCAAAGTGGGGTTGCGGAACTGGCTCGAGGAGCTTACTGCATGCCTTCTCCGGTGGGACCAAAGCTTATCCCTGCCATGGGCTGGCCCGAAGCCAAGCTCGCGCGGATTCCTGATCGGTTCGGGCCTGCCTGTTCGATCGCGGCCAATAAGCAGGCAAGCGCCTTATCCAGTTGAGTATTGTCAGGTAGCCGGAACATCCATGGAATGTTCGTGGACGTGAGCGCGTGATCAGATGAGATGGCTATCACCGGGATGAAGGACTTGACGGCAATCTGCTCGGCGAGATGGCTCGAAGGCCGATCCAGCGCAATGAGAGCCAGGGCGTGCTCCTCATAAACCGCTTTGACCAGGTGGCTGGAAGATTTGCCCCATGAGCCATCCGACGGAATAGCTAGCATTGAATAGTGCTGGCCGTGTGCGTTTAGTTTCGAAAGATAATCTTGTGCCTCCGGTGATCTCACCACCATCTCTGCGTGCGGACCGAAGATTCCGATTTTCAGGTCGGCGGCATTCTGGTTAGTTGTGGGAGGTCCAGAGTACTGAACGCCGGTTTCGCCCACACGAGCGTACGGTTTCTCCATCGTAATCCGGCGGTATGAAATCTGGTTATTCTCAACCTGCGCCAGAAACAACGGAGCAATGTTCTTGCAGTTGGGATCGAACACCATGTCACCGGTGACGCCCTTGTAGCTGGTTAATGCGGTGAGCGCATCCCGAATGCGGCCACGGTTCAGCCCCGCGCGGCAGATGGCGTCCAGCAGGATTCGCATCTGGTCATAAGCGAGCGCGGCGAAGTGGTCGGGCTTCTCGTGGTGGCGAGCCTCATAGCGGGCGACGAAATCAATCCAGCGGGGATCGTTGCGGCTGGGATCGTAGGGATAAACCGCCTCAAAGTTTTCCGCCGCGGGCCCGGCAAGCTTGATCAGTTCCTCGCCGATCGTACGGTGGCTGCCGAAGACACGCTGCTTCATGCCCAGATCCTGCATCTGGCGCAGGATCATTGCGGTCTGCTCGATATCAGTCCAGAGCACGATGGCATCAACCCGGGAATCCTCGATGACCTGCAGTTGATGACGGAAGTCGGCATCCCTTTTCAAGAACTTCTGCTCGATGACGACAGGATGTCCGAGGCGGCGGGAAGCGTCGCGAAACTTGATCACGCCAAAGCGGCCATAGCGATCGTTGATCCGCAAAAGCGCAACTCGCTTCAGGCCGAGTTCGCCGTAGATATGCCGGGCGAGCGTATAACCCTGCACTCGATCATCCTGAAGGTCGGTGAAGTACCAGGGAATGATGGTCTCGGGGATGGTCGGATCGGTGGAGGCGCTGTTGACGATTGGGGTTTCGGCCTTCAGCGTGAGACGCAGGGCGATGTGGGTCGACTCCGAACTGATGGAGCCGAAGATGGCCCAGACCTTGTCCTCATAAATCATTCGAACGGCATCGTTCGAGGCTGCGCCCCAAATTGCGGAATCCTTCGAGACTCCAGCGACGGATGAACTGCTGTTCTGCCAGTTATCGTAGTCGTTGCGAGTGATCAGACGAAAAGGCTTGCCGCCATAGGCGCCGGCGGCATTCGCTTCATCGATAGCCATCTGTGCGCCATTGAGCATGTGCGCGCCCCGGACCTGATCGGGGTGATCGTACAGGGGAGCCAGGAATCCGATAGGAATATCGTTGATGCTGTTCAGGTCAGGATCTGGAATCTCGCGAGCCGCGCCGTTGTATTCGATGAGATCCTGATAGTACTCGTGATACGGCGTGGTGAATCTGGAGAAGGGTCGCAGGTCCTCGGGCGCGCCGCTGTAAGGCTTCAGCGAGCGAGGGGCGGGCGGGCCGGGAGGATTCTTGCCGCAGGCACACGCCGGCGTATCTTGAGCCCAGGCCGCGCAAGCGAGCGCGACCGTGATTACAGTTACGCATACGAAGCGCATGGAGCGACTCCTTCCTTTATTCTTCCGGCGTTTCGCGATGGAACATGGCGATGGCTTCAATTTCGATCAGAAGATCCGGACGGCACAGGATCGCTTGGATTCCGGTGGATGCCGGCAAAGGATCCAGCCCTTGCTCTTTGAAAAATGCCGTGCGCTCTTCGTTGAAGGCCTGATAGTCGCGCTCTATGTCGCGGAGGTAGCAGGTGGTGCGGACGATATCGTGCCAGGTCGCCCCTTCCGACTCCAGCAGCTTTGTAATGTTGTCGTACGTACGCCGAAGTTGCGCCCGGAAGTTGCCGACATGTACAGTTCGTCCTTTGTCGTCAATGCTGGCTGTCCCCGAAATCAGAAGGATGGTCAAACCATTCAGATCGATCCGCATGCCGCGGGAAAAGGCGCTGCCGTAGTCATACGCCTCGTTCAAGGTTGAGTGGTTTGTGACGGCCCGCTTCACGACTGGTGCTGTGGCTACTTCGGCGAGTAGTTCCTGAACATTCATTGAGTGGCTCCCTCATTAGGTTTCTTTCCTTCCTGGCTACCGAAAACTTTTGCGAGATTCACAGATTCTTTCTGTCGAATGCCGTGGCTTAAACCGTGCGCAGTCGCGACCCAAAGATCGTCACCCTGGAAATCGACCCCGAGGATGTAGTTGTGCGATGGAGCGCTCAGGACCGGTATGTTCTTGACGTTTCCTTGGGCATCCCGCACCAGCATCTCGGGCTTATGCGTATCAAGTGCGGGACGGTATACCGCCCAGTTTGTGCCGTCGTAATATGCCAGCCCCTTATCGGTCGAGAACCAGGCGCGATTGGCGTCGAGTCCTTTGACCTGGCTCAGGAAATTGCTGGGAAGGCCGCTGTCTTTCTGCAGGAAGTTATGCCAGTAGCGGCCGTCGTAGCGGCTGGCGCCGAAATACGTAGCCACCCAGAGAATCTTGTCCACATAGCTGACCGAGGTGGTGATCTCGTGAATCAATCCTTGGTCCTTCATCACCACCATCTCAGTCTCGCCGTCGGGATCGTTGTAGTCTTTCCAGTGCTCGGTCGCCTGATCGAACTCCAACACTCCTCCGCCCCACACGGCGAGATAGACCTTGTCTTCGGCGGCGCTCACCGCGTAATTCCAGATCTCGAACATGGGCGTGTTGCGCTCGTTGAAGAGCGACCACTGCCCTGTGCGGAGATTAAAGCGGCTGGCACCTGCGGCGGTCGCGGTCCAGACGGAGTCGCCCTGTACAGCGACTCCGTACACAATGTCGTTGCTTAAACCGGAGTTCAGTTGCGTGTAGGTGTCGATGCGACCGGCAGAGATGCGGCTGAGGCCGCCCATGGTGCCGACCCAGAGATCACCCGTGTGCTTGTCGAGCGCCAGCGAGAGCACCGCCTGATGCGCCAGCCCATCTGCCGGGCGGAAGACTTTCCAGGTGCCGTTCTCGTAGAGGCCCAAACCATTGTCCGTGCCGGCCCATATGCGCTGGCCATTCACTAGCACGCAGTACACGTGATTGTCGGGGAGGCCGTTGGCGGTGGTGAAGTTCTCCCAGCGGAAGGTGGGGAGGTCTTGCGCGAACATCAACGAGGCAAAGATGGCGAACATCGCTAGCAGTAGACAGCCTCGCCGGATGGCTGTTCGGTAACATCGCGCAGTCGAGCTTCGCTCGACCGGACAGCCGATGGCGGCTGTCCCTATACGATTGACATCATTCATTCGCGTGTTCATAACGTCTTCAGGTACTCGATCAGGTCGTTTAACTCATCTTTGGTTAAGTCGTTCGTGACTCCATGGGTCTCCTTGGGATTGAATACTGTCCAGATTTCTTCGAGGGAGCGAGCCGAGCCGTCATGGAGATAGGGCGCGGAGTAGGCTACGTTGGGCAGCTGGGGCACGTCGATTATGGGCGAGCGATCGGTCGCTTTTCCTGAGCCAATATCAAACTGCCTCTGGTTGGTGTATTTGGGACCGCTGTGGCAGTAGCCACACTGGTTGGTTTCGGCGATCTCCGCACCCTGCTTTGATTTGGTGCGCTCGAATATGGCTTTGCCGCGCTCCTGAGCTGGAGTCAAGTCGTCGTTCGGCGGGCGGTAACGATTTGGGCGATAGGGCAATGAGTAAACAAAAGTGACCAGGTCTGTGAGCTGCTGCGAATTGAAGCTTTGCGAGCGGAAGAAATACTTTTCGGTGCGCGGCCCACATTCGGTGGGCATATCCGGGTTGCCGCCGTTCCATTTGAAGGGCTCGGTTCCGGCGAGATTCTCCAGCGAGCGGTTGTCGACGATATCCTTGCCGAATCCATCCGGCTCAAGATCCCATTCGAGACCGTCAATGGTCGCGTCGATGTGACAGTTGGAGCAGCCGAATCCACCTTGGAACGCAAACTCCGCGGTGTAGAACAACCGTTCACCGCGGCGGAGGGCGTTGACCTCTTTTGGACCGCCGAGATCGAGGGTCGAGATCACTTTCTCGGAGGTGGTATCGATGACCGAGATGGTGTCATCCAGACGATTTGCGACGTACAAGCGGTTGCCATCGGGCGACAGAGCGAGTCCCCGCGGATTATGGCCGACGGGAATTCTCGAGGAAACGTAATCCGCCGATGCGGAGAGATCATTGACAAAGGGTTGTCGACGCGTGCGCACCGTCTGGAGCAAGCGCCGGACATCGATTACGGTAACGCTCTGAGCTCCCGCGGTGGTCAGGAACAACTTCGACTTGTCTGGCGCAATCGCTACACCCCAAGGCAGGGCATAGTAGCGATCGAGTTCATCCAGAGGAATCTGGACCATGCCGCCCACGTCAGATCCAAATAAACTGAGGGAATCGCCGAAGACCCAGCCGTGCTCCACGTGCGCGAGCGGGATCAGATTCTTCGGCCTGAGCTGAGCCACTACGGAGAGCTTGCCATCGGCGGAGGTGGTCAGATGGAACGCGCCCGCCACATTGTGCAGGGGCTTGCGTTCGACAACGGTTTGCGTGGCTGTATCAATGACCGTGATCTCTGATTCGGGCTGGCTGCGGAATGCGCCGGGATTGGAATACACGTGCGTGCAGTAGATAAATTTTCCGTCAGGAGACAAAGAGAGATAGCTCGCGCCCCTTCCGGCCAGAAGGCGCTTGGTTTCCTGGCCGGTTTTGAAATCGATCACGGAGATGTCGTTGCTGAGCCGGTTGGCGACGTAAAGGGCATTGGCTCTGGAGTCAAAGATGACCCCGCTGGGCTCGAAGCCGGTGGGCAGAGTTCGGACGACTTGCAGGGTGGTGGTGTCGACGACGGAGACGGTGTCGGACCAGGCGTTGGTGATGAATAGAATCCTGGAGGCGGCCGAGAGGGCAATGGCGCGCGGTACATGGCCCACAAGGATGGATTTGACGAGTTTGCCGGAGGCGGCCTCCACTACTCTCACCTCGTCACTGTCCTGACAAACTACGTACAGCAGGCGGCCGTCGGGGGTAATTGCCATTTCGAGCGGGGATAAGTAGCGCTGTTTCGGCGTGGCTGCGGACTGCCTGGGGGCGGGCTGGGCGGCGATGGCCAGGAGAGCTACTGCGACCACGCTTAGGAACCGGGCTAGCAGCGCCAGTTTGCGAGGAAAACGCGTCGGGGGCGCTGTGGGCTGGGGAGATCTGGGCGACTCGGAGGAAAGCTTGTCGAGCTTCGCTCGACTGAACACCCCATAGCGGCTGTCCCTACGTGTGTCTGCTCGCGCCGGCATTTACGGTTCCTCCACCGTTAGCACGCGATCTACGGCAAGACTCTCCACAACTTGCTCTTGGCCGCTCGGCCAGCGCACTGTCAATTTGTCGACCTTGCCCGAGCTGCCCAGGCCGAACTGAACACGCCCATCATCCTGCGACAGGTATCCTGAGCCGGCAGTGCGTTCCGCCACTTGCTTGCGCCCTCCGGCAAGCAATTCCAGGTGTGCACCAATGCCGTCCCGATTGCTTTTCTTGCCTTTCAACTTCACCGTTAGCCAGTGATTGTTGTTCCGGGTAATGTTGCGGAGTAATGTGGCCGGTGCTCCGAGATTCACGACGAAGGCATCGACCTTGCCGTCATTGTCGTAATCAGCGAAGCACGCGCCACGGGAGACCGTCTTGGCCTCGAGCACCGCGCCGGCTTGGCGGGAGACATCGACGAACTTTCCGTTCCCTAAACCCCGAAACAGCGACTGCTCCTGGGGCACAAGGTGGACCAGGCCGCCGTGAAAAATCATGATGTCGAGGGCGCCGTCGTTGTCAAAGTCGTACACACCGCTTCCCCAGCTGGTGTACTGCGCGTTCGCCTGGGAAATTCCGGAAGCCGGGCCGATGTCTTCGAAGCCGTTCGCCCCCGCATTGCGCATCAGGCGGTTGTATTTCGAATCGGTCACAAACAGATCAAGGCGGGCGTCACCATCCACGTCCGCAAACACCGGGCCCATGGCGGAAGTACTCTCACCATTCTGTCCGTAAGCGACCCCGAGATCGCCTGCGACTTCCTGAAACGTTCCGTCATGCTTATTGTGGAACAGAAAGTTCTCGGTCTTATCGTTGGAGACATAGATGTCGGGATATCCGTCGCCGTCATAGTCGGCCGCAGTCGCACCCATGGTGCGGCCCTTGTACGCGCCGATTCCGGATTTGTCGGTGACATCGGTGAACGTGCCGTTGCAGTTGTTGTGATACAGACGGTTGGTATCGCTGGCGTAGTCGAGAGGACCGGGATAATTGTCGGCAGGATAAAAGTTGCGATACTTGGGATCGAACTTCACATACCGTCCCACGAACAGATCCACGCAGCCGTCGCGATCGTAATCGAGCCAGGTGGAACTGATCGACCAGCCCTCCACATCGATTCCGGACTTGGCGGTCACGTCGGTGAACGTGCCGTTACCATTATTGTGGTAGAAGATCGCCTTTCCATAGCTGGTGACGAAAAGATCCACGAATCCATCGTTGTCGTAGTCGGCTGCAATTGCGGCGGTGCCGAAGACGTTGGCCGCAACTCCAGCCTGATCGGTCACATCCGTGAAGGTTCCATTGCCGTTGTTGCGGTACAGATGATTGTGTGGAGGAGGCGCGGGTAGTTGCTTCAGCGGATACGGATGGATTCCCTCTCCCAGAGGCTTGCCACTGGCCACGTAGAGATCGGGAAATCCATCATTGTTGAAGTCGAACCAGACACAACCGGAGCCTGTGCTTTCAAGCAGCGATCCGAGTTTTTGCGCGCCAAAGCTATGCGTGAACTGGATGAGCGATTTGGCGGTGGCATCCTCAAATCGAATAGTGTTGCTTGGCGGTGCTTGCGCCAGCAGGGAGGAGGACAGAACCAGCAGAATGAAGATTCGTGATTTCAAAATTAATGCCCTTCCGAAGCATTTCGTGCATTCCCGGTCAGGTCAGCCGGAGTGGTGGATTTCAGCAGAACCGCCGGAACCACGTTTTCAGGGGCCGTTTCTGGGCCGGCGTGGCAGCCCACGCAGCCACGCTGCTCGCCTCGCCGCATCCAGAAGAATCCGGACTCCCGCTTCAGGGTTTTGCCTGCGGCATCCAGCAGCTCGATCTGCAACGGCTGATCCCCAGGAACCTGTACGAAGAAGGATCCATCGCTTTCCACCGGGGCACTGCCTAGCAAGCTGGTGCCACTGTTTCCGTCGTGCGCGTAGATGCGAACGGAACGAATGGATCCCGGAGCGAATCGGGATTTTGACGTGTACGCGTTGAGGCAAAGCAGATTGGCATTCGGCCAGTCGTGCAAACCTGAGGGATGGCGGTTAGGCACGGGCCGCGAAGCTATCAAAGCAGGTTGGAGAAGGCTCGCACCCGGCTCCTCGATCACAGGCTCCATGCGCTCGCTGCCCTGCTGCCATCGCATGATGCGAAAAGTTGAATTCGAATCCGGTCGCCAGGACAGCAGCCATTCGCCCTTTGTGGTCTCCGCAAAATCTCCTGCAAATTGGCCCGCCGGAGCGTCGAGCCGGATGCCCTGTGCCCGGGCTGACGTGAAGCGCCCCAAGCCTTTAGCCGACACAAAAATGAGATCGCCAGAACTGTGCTGCCTTGCCGAATGTCGCGCGCTGCTGTGATCGCAACGGTACGACTCCACGCCGCTGCCATCGGAATAGACGGTGTAAATTTCCGGAGTCTGGCCGACGCCTAAGGGATTCCCCGCGGAGAAGACGATCCGTCCATCGTGAAGGATGTCGCTGGGAATAGTGCTGGCGGGGATATGAGTGAGGGCCAGCGGTTTGCCGCCGCCCGGATCCAGAGCCTCAATGACAAAGCGCCCATTAATCTTTCGCGCGTAGACGATGCGGTCGTCGGGAAGATAGAAGGGACGAATGCAGTCTTCAGTGCTGGTGGTGATCCGGCGTGGAGGTCCGCCCTGCAACGAGATTTCCCAGATCTGCCAGGGATCGGCGGGGTGCGCCTTGCCGGCGAACAGCACGCGTTGTCCGTCGAAGGAAACTATCGGATCCGCGGACGATTCAAAATTGCGGAGCAGCGGGCGTTCACTTTTGCCATTTTTGATGAAGAGTGCGGCACCTTTGGAGAACCGTTCCTCGCCTCGCATCCACGCCAAGGGCTCGTATACCTGGGCGACCGTGTAAATGAATGATGGATCAGGGTTCGCGGCGGCAGGTTGCGACTGGAGATCCGCAGGTCCGGTCGCGACGAGCAAGAGATACAAGGCAGTGAGGCGGCGCAGCAACACTAATCGGCTCCTCCTGCTGCGAGGAGTTGAGGACGAAGCTGGCGCGCCTCCTGCTGAAGTTCCAAGTAGGGCTGCAGATCGCGCATCATGCGGCGAAATTCGCCAAAGGTCAGGGATTGATCACCATCGCTCATCGCCTGCTCAGGGCAGGGATGCACTTCCACGAGCAGTCCATCGGCACCGACCACAATCGCCGCCCGCGCGAGCACCGGAACCAGGCTGCGCACGCCTGCCGCGTGACTCGGATCCACAATCACGGGCAGATGCGACACCGTCTTCAACACCGGCACGGCTGCAATGTCGAGCGTGTTACGGGTCGCAGTTTCAAAGGTGCGAATGCCACGCTCGCACAGGATTACGTCGGGGTTGCCCGCCATGACGATGACCTGGGCGGAACGCATCAATTCCTCAATCGTGGCCGTCATTCCGCGCTTCAGCAGAACGGGCCGTCCGCATTGGCCGAGAGCCTCAAGCAGCGCGTAGTTCTCCATGCTGCGAGTGCCCACCTGCATGATGTCGGCATATTCGGCGATGAGTTGGACATCTTCCTCGCTCATCACTTCTGTGATGATCGCGAGTCCAGTCTCTTCGCGTGCCTTGCGCAGGAACTTGAGCCCTTCCACTCCCAAGCCTTGAAAGGCATAGGGACTCGATCGCGGCTTGTAGGCTCCGCCCCGTAAAATGGAGGCACCGGCCCGGGCAACCGCTTCGGCGGTTTGAAGTAATTGCGTCTCGGACTCGACCGCGCAGGGTCCCGCCATGACCACGAAGTCATCGCCACCGATCTCCAGTTCACGGACGCGCACTACAGTTCGCGAACGCGTGTCGGATTTTGCGACCAGATCGAAACAGGAGAACTGCCCGTTCCATTTAGGATTCATGGCCGGGCGCCATTCTAGTAAGTCATTCATTCGCAATCACTAATCGGAATCTGCTAGAAGTCGCAACGGCAGCGCATAACAGCCGGAGCAGATTGAACCTAAGTTCTTTTTAATGATGCAGTGAGCGATGGCGTGTGATTTGGATCACGCTTGTACGAGACGACACGCACAATTCTCTTCTGCGGCTCTCTCCATTTTTTTGGGATTGAATTCTGGCGCGCTGAACGTGCTCGCATCGTCGGCGGAGCTCGCGTCGGGATCTCCTACAACTCGCGTTGGCAATCCCAACACACAAGGGCTCGAATTTCTCCGAAGTCATTGATTTCACATGGTGGCCGTGAACGTGCATTTGTATGAATGCCGACCGTCTCGATCGGCGAGGAGGTCACCTCGTATGGCTGGAGAAGATTGGACTATGTGGCTCAACATCACAAATTTCGGGCTGGGACTTGTGACCTTAATCGCGTTGCTGGTTGTGTTCTTCGCGGTGGGCTGGGACTTGCTGGTTCGCAAGGTTGGAAAAGCACCAACGGTCAACCTCAACAACATCGATGCCGACCTGAAAGCGCTTTTGCAGGGAGGTTCGCATAGCTTCTCCGTCCCCGAGTTTGGCTTGACGATGGCGGATGGCGGCGAGCGCATCGAAGCGTCGAAAGACAAGACTTCGAAGAAGCCGCAGGAGTAATGCCATGCCCTGCCCGTTTTTGCGAGAAGGCCGAGCGCGATATTGCCATGCAGCCCCGGTGCGCAAACTGATTCTCGACGGGCCGGGAGCTAGCGAGGGCGGGCGCTGTGCCTCACCCCGATATGTGGAGTGCGAACTGGCGGCCAAGAGCAAAACGCCGCGCGATCGCTGTCCTCATTTGGAAGACATTCGGGTGCAGTACTGCGGCGTCTCTCCGATTCCGAAATTGGTGCCATTCAGCGATTCGGAATTATCGAACTGCGCCAGCAACACTTATCGTTACTGCGATTCGTACTTGCAACTGGCACAACCGCACTCCACTACGCCGCCAAACACGTTGCTTTACAGCCAAAATCATCTCTGGCTGGATGCGGAAGCATCCGGTCTGTGTCACATCGGCGTAGACGGATTCGTCGCCGACATCGCGAGCACGGTGGACGGAGTTACATTCGTCTCGTCACGCGGCACGCACTGCCCTGCCCTGGCGCTCACGGTCCATGGAGTGGAGTGGCCGATCAGCTTTCCCAATCCAGTGATGATTCAGAAGATCAACAGCCGGGTGCGGAGTGATCCCGCCCGTTTAACCGCGGACCCTTATGGCGCAGGCTGGCTGTTTGAAGGTTGGGAAGTTCCCGGACGTACGCGCGCGGGCCTCATTTCCGGTCCGCAAGCGGCCGCCTGGCAAGCGCAGGAACGGGAACGCCTGGCCCGCGAAATTCACGAGGCACACGCTCCCGGTTGCGACGGGGGTACGCCGGTCCGGGGAGTTGCACGACTACTGTCGCGGCAAGACCTGGTGTGCCTGTTCCAGCATTTCTTTTCCCGGACGGATTGGAGTGTCGAGCGGTGAGCAAATGGCGCAACAGCTTCGTTTTTGCTTTTGGTCTGGCGGTAGCACTGTTGCTGGGATGGGTCGTTTTTCCGCGCGTGCTCTATTCGCAGAAGCATCAGCCGCTCGACTTTCTACATAAGACTCACGCGGAAAAATCCGGGGTGGCCGATTGCGCCGAGTGCCACACCATCCGCGAGGACGGGACCTTTGCCGGGCTTCCGGCCGTGGAGAAATGCGCGGGATGCCATTCGGAGCGCGTCGGCGAGAGCAAGGCTGAAGCCATCCTGGTAGACAGCTATATCAAGCCCGGGCATGACACGCCCTGGCTCGCGTATGCACGGCAGCCTGCGAATGTGTGGTTCTCGCACGCCATCCACGTGAAACGCGCCAATCTTTCCTGCACGGAATGTCATTCCACCTACGGCGAGTCGGATCGCGTCCGCGTCTACGAAGTGAATCGCATCAGCGGGTACAGCCGCGACATCTGGGGACATTCGATGTCGCGCTTGCGGCGCGCTCCACATGAAGGCATGAAGATGAGCGACTGCGAGGAGTGTCACAAGCAGCGCAATGTGGAAGTCGGTTGCCTGGGATGCCATCAATGAGGGGAAAGCAATGAAGGTTACACGGCGAGATCTGCTGGTATGGGGCGCGGGAGCCGCGGCAGGCCTGCTCGCAACCCCGGTTCCCTGGAAAGTATTGGATGATGTTTCGATATGGAGCCAGAACTGGCCGTGGATTCCGCAGCCGACGCGCGGTCCTGTAGAGGTAAAGCAATCCTTCTGTACTTTGTGTCCAAAGGCGTGCGGCCTTCGAGTTCGTATGGCGAACGGATGGGCCGTCGGCGTCGCGGGATCGAGCACACATCCGATTAGCCGAGGCGCGTTGTGCCCGTTGGCATTTGCCGCACATCAATTGAATTGGCATCCGCAGCGGCTTCGGAACGTTCGCCATGGCTCCAGCCTATCGACTTGGGCGGAGGCGCAGTCGGCGTTTGCAAAAGCCAGCAAGGAAGGACCGGTGGTAGTGATCGACGGTTATTCCGGGCGCGCTGCATCGTCCGTTCTGGAGACCTTCGCCGGCAAGCAAGGGGGGAGCTATCGCGTGGTTGCCACCCCTGAACTCCGGGCATTCACTCCTTATGAGCAATGGACCGGGATTCCAGCCGCTTCCCTGGGATACGATTTCGAGAACGCTCGAACGATCGTCAGTTTCGGCGCACCGCTGCTGGATGGCTGGGGAACTCCCGGGCGATTGACTCGACTCTGGGCCGAAAGCGGCGCGGGGTTGAGCGATCCGCAACTTCGGCTGATTCAGATCGATTCCTCCCTGTCGCGAACTGCCGCGCGCGCATGGCAATGGATAGAAATTCGTGAAGGCTCCGAATCGGCTTTGGCTTCGGGATTGGCTGGTGCGCTGCTTGAACAGAACCTGGTTCCGGCGCACAGTCCGGTCCCGTCCATGACGCTGGCGGAATCGTCGGCCCAGGCGGGCTTGAGCGTCGAGCGCATTCGCGAACTCGCACGCCTGGTGGTCGCGAAAACACCAGCGCTCGTCGTTGCGCGCGATGACGATCCCGCAATTGCCGCCCTGAATGTGCTGTTGGGATCGCTCGGCAACCGCGGTGGGATCGTGCCACATTCTGAGGGAGTGAAGCCCTATGTCGCAGCTGAAAGCGCCATCGGAAACGCGCGCGCGGTACTGATCGACGCCAGCGTGCCTTGGGAGTTCGTTCCACAGGTAGAGGCCGAGATCTTCCGCTTCGCGGCATGGGACGGCGGTGCTACGAAAGCAGACTGGCTGCTCCCCGCCCCCGGGTTTTTGGAAGATCTGACGGATCTCCCGACAGCCCCAGGCTGCTCGGCACAAACTTACGGGGTCGCGCCGGCTCTAGTGAAAGCGACAATTGAGGTGCAGAGTGCCGCGCAATTCCTGTGCAGCCTCGATGCCAGCCTGCCCACGACGGCAAAGATCATTGACAGCCGTTGCGAGGATCTGTTCCGGCGGCGGGAAGGCAACCTCTATGGGCAGCAAATTGCCGCGATCGACAAAGTCAGTTCGGTTCAGAGTTTCAAAGAGCAATTGTGGAAGGGTGCGGTCTGGGCCGGCGAAGCATCGCTGAGCAAAGCTTTCGCATGCCATCTGAAGGAATGGCCGGCACAGACCCGCCCCGTATCCGCTGAAACTTGGGCAACACAGTGGAAGCCCGTGGTAATGCCTCCACTGGCCTCCAAGCTCTACCAGGAATCCGGATTGCGGGAACCGCCTAGGAGGAATGCATGAGCGCACGTTACGGGATGGTCATCGATGTCGACCGCTGCACCGGCTGCGGCGCGTGCATGATGGCCTGTGCTGCCGAAAATAATGTTCCCGCGCTTCCGCAAGCCACCGCTCGCACCGGCCTCACTCCCCTTCTCGTCCGAAAAGTCTCGAATGGAAACAATGGCGAGACCCGGCGCGAAGCATTTATCCCGATCATGTGCATGCATTGCGAGCACGACACACCTTGCGTGAAGGTTTGCCCACAACAGGCGGTGGAAGTGGACGAGGCAACCGGAATCGTCATGCAGATGGCGCAACGTTGCCTGGGTTGCCGTTACTGCATGACAGCGTGTCCTTATCACGCGCGTTATTTCAACTGGTGGGATCCGGCGTGGCCTCCGGGAATGGAGAAGAGCCTCAACCCGGGAGTGGCTGTGCGCATGCGCGGGGTGGTCGAGAAATGCAATCTCTGCCATGCGCGGCTGCATTCGGCCAAAGAAAAAGCAGCTGTCGCAGGAAAGCGCGAAATCGATCCCGCCGATTACGTTCCGGCCTGCGTCGAAGCTTGCTCTACGAATGCGATTCACTTTGGAGACTTGGGAGATGCGAATGATCCAGTTTCTAAGGAAGCGCACTCGCCGCAGGCGTTCCGGCTGCTGGCTCGGCTCGGGACTGAGCCCAAGCTCTATTACAAATCGAACGAGGCGTGGGTGAGAGCCCTGGCAGAACCAAATTCGCCGCAAGCTTCGGAGGTGCAACGTGGCTAGCACGGTCCTCACCGATGCCCGATGGATCACGCGCGGGGCGGAGCGCATTTCCCTGTCGCGCTTTCTGCTGTGGCTGAGCCCGTGGGCCGTCTTGCTGGCGGTCGGCGTTTACGCCGCCGCGCTGTGTCTGTTTTACGGCCTGAACCAGACCAACATGGACAACCGCTTTGCGTTCGGCCTATGGATCTTTCTGGATCTCGGCATCATCGCACTGGGCGCCGGCGCATTCTTCACCGGATTCCTGGTCTACATCCTGAAGCGCGTCGAACTGAAACCGATCCTCAACACCGCCGTGGTGGTTGGATTCATTTGCTATAGCGGAGCGGTTGCGATTCTGATGATCGATGTCGGGCAGCCGCTACGGGCATGGTTCACCTTCTGGCATCCCAACACGCATTCCATGCTGACCGAAGTCACTTTCTGCATTTCGTGTTACCTGCTGGTGCTCAGCCTGGAGTACATTCCGATCCTGCTACGCAACCGGCAACTGCGGAGGTTGCCGTCGTTCCTGGTTTTCGAACATCAATTGCACAAACTGGTTCCCGTGCTCGCGGCTGTGGGAACACTGTTGTCGTTCTTTCATCAGGGATCTTTAGGCGGGCTTTACGGTGTGCTACGGGGACGGCCTTTCGCGTTTCGCGATGGATTTCTGATCTGGCCTTCCACATTCTTCCTCTTCATCCTATCGGCGATCGCCTCCGGACCGAGCTTTCTGGTGCTGATTATCGCAACGGTCGAAAAGGTGACTGGCCGCAAGCTGGTTCCGCAGGAACTCTACCGCCGACTGGCATTCATTTCGGGAGTGCTGCTCGCGATTTACGTCGCCGTTAAATGCATCGACACCCTGGTCTGGCTGAACTACACGTCACCGGCCGCAGGTTTTGCTCCGTGGCAGTACTACCAGCATAAAGGATTCGGAACGCCGATCCTCTTCGCCGAGATCATTCTGCTCGGGTTGCTTCCGGCATTCCTTTTAACTTTCCGCAAAACCGCAGCCAGCAAACCGTGGCTCCTGACAGCTGCCGCGATGGCTTGCGCTGGCGTGCTACTGAACCGTTTCGTGCTGACTGTGCAGACGCTCGCCCTGCCTACGCTGCCCTTTGATGATTTCCTGCAATACACACCCAGTTGGCAGGAGGTAGCGAGCTTCGCCGGCGTGATCGCGTACGGCGTGATCGTGTATTCGCTTTCATACAGGTATCTGCCGCTGTTCGCTGCGCCGAAAGGACGGGACTCGCATGTTTCCGGGAATTGATGGCTTTCACTGGACACTCGGCCACGTTCTGTTCCTGTCGCTATTTTTCGCCGTGGTGCTCACCATTCTAGTCACGGTGGCGTCTGCAGCTTGGCGGACGAGCCGCGACTTTCACTCTCATCGGGCGATCGATCTGTGGTGGCGTTCGCAGTTCGCGGAACTGCCCGTCTCCGACCGCCGTTGCCGGCACGAACTCGCCGGACGAGTGCTCTCGCGCACCTGCGACAATGCTTTTGATTGCCGCCATTGCGAGAAATATTCCCAATTCGCGGTATTGCCTGCCACCGGTAATGTTGGCCCCTTGGGCCTCGACTACGCGGACGACCGCTACTACCATCGCGGGCACACATGGGTGAAACCGGAGGAAGACGGAACCGTCAGTGTCGGCATCGATGAACTCGCCGCTCGTCTGGTGGGAACTCCCGACTTGGTGAGCCTTCCAGAGGTCGGCCAGGGATTGGAAGTGAACCAGACTGCCTGGCGTATGAAGAAGAACGGCCACGAAATTGAGGTTCGAGCTCCACTTGAGGGCACGGTAGTTGGCATTGGCGGCCCGAAAGAAGGTTGGTATCTAAAGATTCGCCCGCGCCTCGAACTCCGCGAGCCTGCGACGCTGCGCCATCTGTTGTGCGGCCCGGAAGTACACGGCTGGATGTCACGCGAACTGGAGCGACTCCAACTGCAACTGCACGCGCCCAATACCGCGCCGGCTCTGGCGGACGGTGGCGTCCTCATGCCCGACCTGATGAACGTTGTACCTCCGGCGGACTGGGATACGGTGCTGGCTGACACGTTCCTACAAGGGTGAGGCTCTGGCGTCGGAAGCGAGGAGCCCGCGTTTAGATCACGGCCGGGCGCCGTTTCAGTCCCAACACAATTGACAATAGGCAGTAGAATTCCTTGATGGCCCGTGCCGCTAGTAGCGTTAGGTTCATTTTTCTTCTGGCATGTTCTTTGTATGCGCAAGAGTCACCATGTACGAGGCGCATCATCCCAGTTGGCGTTCTCGACTCGCATGGCGAGGTGCCCCGTGAGCTTAGCGTTAACACCTTCTCCGCTGAACTGGATCACAAGCCGTTGGCGATCACGGCAGCAACCCTCTTTTCAGGGCCGAACCGGGTCGCAATCCTTCTGGACACCAGTGAAAGCATGAAGGAGGGCATGAATGCCAGCGGGAAAGCTGAGCTTGCCTATTGGGTCGCGGCAGACGCGGTAAAGCGACTACCTGCCAGTGTTTCCATCGCTTTGCTGGGTTTTGATAAGCAAGTAGACGGAACCCTGGACTTTTCCGCTTCTCGGGAGCAGCTCACATCAGAACTAACGCAACGCAAAAAAGCCCTGAGCTCTTCGATAGGTAGGAAAACCGCCCTAAGGGACGCTATCGAGTACGTTCTCGAACACATTCCTAATGCGGCTCCCGGTGACGCGATTTACGTGATAACGGATGGCGAGGACAACCGCAGTCAGATAGAGAGCGCCCAATTGGAAGATCGACTGCAACGCGCGTCTGTCCGCTTGGACGTATTCCTCTTGCGAGATTTCTTGTGGAACGGCGACCCCTTTCCCGGCAGCGATGACACTGCAAAGCTCGCACGAGCTACGGGCGGCACGGTAATTGATTTTCACCCCACAATGCTTCGCGCGCGGTATTCGAGTACGACCGAGAACTTCACTGTCAGCCCAGCGCGACAAGAACTGGTGAGCGCTGCCTTGACGTTGCTATATCGGCAAACCGCAAGTCCGTATTTGCTAGGCATAGAGCTGCCAGGAGTTCTGAAAAGGTCACGCGGGTGGAAGCTAAACGTTGTAGACCAGCAACTGCGCAAGTCTATCTCTCTGTCCTATCCCCGCCAAATCGGCTCCTGCCCTAGCGGCCAGGCCTCCATGCCTAACTGAGGTTGTGAGACAATTCCTTGCAGTTTTTCCGCGTTGAAGATGAACCTTGGCCTTTCGACTCGCCGGCACAATCCCGATGTTGAAGCCGTTAACTGCAGTGCCGGAGTTGCTCTCCGTTCGGACTTCCCTGGTGGTGGCTTTGTGTTTAGGCGCAGTTGTGTTTGCCGTTTACAGCCCCGGCTTGAATTTTCAATTCGTTCTCGACGATCACCGTTTCACGGGTGATCCGCGTATCCAGTTCCCCGATCATGTGTGGGACTACTTCGCGAACTACGTCTGGGCGCAATTCACGGGCGGGCCTCCGAGTTTCTATCGGCCTCTGTTCCTCCTGTGGCTGAGGATGAATTTCATTCTGAGCGCGATGTCTCCATGGGGATGGCACCTGCTCAGCATTGTGAAACACCTGGCAGTTGCGGTCTTGCTGGGACTACTGGTGCTGAGACTGCTGCGCGATCGCGTCGCAGCGTTAGTCGCCGCGACTCTATTCGCCTTGCATCCTGCACAAACGGAATCCGTGGCGTGGGTCACCGTGCCCGATCCGTTGATGTCCGCGGCAATCTTGGGTGCGTTGCTTCTATACCTCAGGTGGATAGCGGTCGTTCCTCAAGGCCGAAGTCACGAACGAACATCGCGCAAGTCGGCCCGGAGTAGGAAGGCCGCGCAGCCTCAGATGTACTGGCTGGTCGCCTCCGCGGCCGTTTGCTTTGCGGCACTCCTTGCGAAAGAAACATCGATCATATTTCCCGTGTTAATTTTTGCGTTGCCGCTGCTCGTGCCTCGAGGCGAGAACGGAGACGCAGATTTTCGAGTTCGGCTGAGGCGGGCACTCCGGCACACTGTACCGTTTTTGTGCGTCACGGGGTTGTACCTTCTAATGCGGTTCCATGCGTTGGGAGGGAAGCTTGCGTCCCGCACCCAGTCTTTGCCTTGGAGCACCGTGCTGCTGTCCTGGCCGGCGACGCTCTGGTTCTACGTGAAGGTCTTGCTCTGGCCCGACCACTCACGCGCGTTTGCAGATCCCACTCTGGCCCAGCGGTTTTCTTTCCGGGGGGTCATCATGCCGGGGCTGGGCGTGGCTTGCGCGGTTGCGATCCTGGCGTGGGCATTGATCTGGGCATGGAAAAAAGCTCGACGTGACCTTCCAGCGCAAGACGCCGCGAATGTCGAGTATGCCCTGGTAATCGGCACGCTCCTGTTGGGACTGCCGATTCTTCTCACGCTCGACCTGAATGCTCTCAATCCAGGAGACTTTCTGCATGGCCGATACACGTACCTGCCCTCGGCTGGCTTGATGCTTCTGGTGGCGACTGTATGGCACGTCGCCGGGGAACTGCGCGTTCCATTATTGCCTGCAGCCGGACTATTAGCCGTTGTGTTCGCTGTGTTGGCCGTCTCGCAAGAAAAACAGTGGAAAGATGATTTGACGGTTTTCACCGTCGCCCACGAATTGGCCCCGCACAACGCTCCAGTTGCTAAGAACCTTGCAGACGCTCATGTGCAAGTGGCGCTGCAACTGGCCGACGATGGGCGATGCAGTGAGGCGATGCCAGTCTTTCAGCAAGTCAGCCAGGAGTACCCGCAAGATTGGTATGCATGGGCGGGTCTCGGGGATTGCTTCGTCCAACTCAACAATCTTCCCAAGGCAGAGGACTCGCTGCGTAGGGCTGCCGAACTCTCACATGATTCGCGAGTCATGCAGCAGTGGCAGGAGCTTCGTGCGCACATGGGATTGCCGAACTCCGCTCCGCATGATTGAGAAACGCCCGTTGAAATCCATACTTAATGAGAAATCTCGTAACGCTTGAGCTTGTCGTAGAGCGTCGAGCGATCGATGCCCAGGGCACTGGAAGCCTCCTTCACATTACCATGTTTGCGCTCCAAGGCTGCAACGATGGCGCGGCGTTCCAATTCTCCCAGAGGAACATCGGGCACTTCCCAATCCTGTGCCTGGTTCGCATCCCGGTGTAGCCAGGAGAAATCCGCCGACTCCAGGGAGCCGTTGCGGCAGGTCACGATGGCGCGTTCGATTACGTTTTCCAGTTCGCGCACGTTGCCCGGCCAATCGTAGGCGATCAGCACCTTGAGGGCGTCGGCAGAGATGCCCGCGACATCTTTCCCCAATTCTGACGAGATGCGCTGCACAAAATGCTCGGCCAACAGCGGGATGTCTTCGCGGCGCTCGCGCAATGGGGGAAGCTGGATTTCGATGACGTTCAGGCGATAGTACAAATCTTCGCGGAATCTTCCCTGCTGCACTTCCTCGGCTAGATTCTTATTGGTTGCCGCAATGACTCGCACATCGACTTCCACCTCCTGGGTTCCGCCTACGCGGTAGAAGCGCCGCTCCTGCAGCACGCGCAGAAGGTCAGCCTGCAATTTAGGAGAAATATCGCCGATCTCGTCCAGAAAAATCGTGCCTCCGTCGGCCACTTCGAATTTTCCCTTGGCCTGCCCGGCCGCGCCGGTGAAAGCACCTTTCTCATACCCGAACAATTCGCTCTCAAGCAGGGTCTCGGTCAGTGCCGCGCAACTCACAGCGATGAACGGCTTGTCGGCCCTATTGCCGGAGAAATGCACTGCCCGCGCCACCAACTCCTTTCCGGTCCCGCTTTCTCCGCGAATCAGCACGGTGCTGCGCAGGCTGGCTACATCCTGGGTTAGCGCGAGAATTTCGTCCATGCGCGGATTCTTGGTAATGATGTCGTGATGCTTGTACTGCCGCGCCAGCTTTTTGCGCAGAATGGCGTTCTCGCTCTGTAACTTTTTCAGCTTGAGAATGCGCGACACCAGCATGGAAATTTCCTGCGGATTGCAGGGCTTGACGATGTACTCCTGCGCGCCTTCTTTCATCGCCTGAATGGCGGTGTCCACAGTCGCGTAGGCGGTAATGATGATGATCGAGGCATCCGGCCGGATGCGGTGGATCTCCATCATGGTCTCAATGCCATCCATTCCGCCGGGCATCTTCAAGTCGACGAAGCAAATGGCGTAATCGGCGGCTCGCGCCAGTTCCAGCGCTTTCTGCCCGTCGGGCGCGGTGTCCACGCGATAGCCATCTTCGCGCAGCCAGGCCGCCATGGACTCGCACATGACCTCTTCGTCGTCGACCACCAGGATGGGCCAATGCTTTTTCATACTCCTCCGTTTCGCGCGAATCTCTGCGCCAACTGCGTGCCGCATCGCGCACAATATTTTTCTGTCTTGGAGTCCACCAATTCGATATGCGTCGCCAAACTCATAGCGCAGGTCGAGTCGGAACAATGCACTAATCCGAAGGTGTGCCCTAGCTCATGCAAAACTTCTTTCACGGTGCGCTCCCGCAGAAGAGCCTCTTGTGCAGGCAGGCCATAAAATTCCTGGTGCAAGCGGCATAGTGAAACCACGGCAATGGGGCCATCGAATTGTGCCTGTCCAAACAAGAAGCTCAGCATGGGAATCGACAGATCCACATCCGTGATTCCCAGCACTCGAAACGCATCGCGGGGGGCGCATTGAGCCAGCGTCTTCATAAATTCCAGCGACTGGTACTGGCCTCGCCTTGCGTCGTAAGCACGATCGGGAATGGCGATGGCCGGCAAGCGCCGCGTGGGCAAGGGGAACCAGTCCGCGGCCGCGTTCTCGATCCATTCCAGTGCCTGCGGAGGCAGGCTGCCAATCGGCACCAGGCAAAGTTCGCTCACACACCTTGTACCTGCACTTCTTTCACTTCTTCTGCGTTCACTCGTGATTTGAGAGGAAGGGTGACGGTGAACATCGTGCCTTCATTGCGCTGGCTAACCACTTCGATCTCCCCTTCGTGCGCCTTGACGATGCCATAGAGAACCGCCAGGCCGAGCCCAACGCCCTTTCCTTCCGCCTTCGTGGTGAAAAAAGGATCAAAAATTTTGGAAATGTTTTCGGGAGCGATTCCCTCGCCCGTATCCTGCACGCAGAGTTCCACGCTCTCCTCTTGCGGGATCAGCCGCGTGCGAATCGTCAGCTTGCCTCCACCGCGCGGCTGCATAGCCTGGGCGCCGTTGAGCACGAGATTGAGAAGCACTTGCTGGATCTGGGAAGAGTCGCACTCCACAAGGGGAAGATTTTCCTGCAGATCGAGAACGACTTCGGCGCTGATCAACTTGAGCTTGTGATCGGCCAGCCCGATCGTCATCCGTACCAATTTGTTCAGGTCGGCAGGCGCGCGCTGCGGCTTGGAGCGCCGCGAAAATGCCAGCAGATCGGAAACGATGCGGCCTACGCGCGCGGTCTCGGCTGAGATCATGCTCAAGTATTTTCGGAACTCAGCTTCTCTACCCACCGGGTACGCCCCGCTCGCCATGAGCCGCTCCAATAGCATGGAAAGGTTCAGCACGCCGGAGACCGGATTATTGATCTCATGGGCAACGCTGGCCGCAAGTTGCCCGAGAGTGGCCAGACGGTCGGACTGCACCAGTTTCTTCTGGGCCGCCTTGAGCTGTTGGGTGCGCTCATCCACTTTGCTCTCGAGCGTGGCCTGCATGTCGTTCAGTTCACTGACCGCCACTTTGAGGCGTTCACGCATTCGATTGAACGAATCCACCAACTCGTCGACTTCCTGGCTGCGCCGCGCAGCGCCAATCGTGATGGGCCGGTCCAATTCCATCTCGCTCACCGCCTTGGTTCCCGCGATCAACTCCTGAATCGGGGTGGCCACGAAGCGCTTGGTGAACAAAATGACGAACGCAGCTCCGAACGCCACCTCCAGCAGAGTCCAACCGACGGTCTGCAACGTAATCGCCCGGGTTTGCTTCTGCACGGGATCCAGGCGCAAGCCGACATCGAGCACTCCAAGGACCTTGGTGGACGCACGATGCGCGTGGCAAGCGGCATTGCTACACGAGGGCTCGTTGTAAATCGGAGCCACCATGTTGATGGTCTTTACGCCATCCGGCGACTTGGCGTATCGAACCCGCGCGTCCTGGGTGGGGCTGTTGCGGATGGCGTTCTTGTTGTGGCAGCTGGCGCAGACTTGATTGTCGAGGGTGGTGAGCGAGGGATGCTCCCCAGGATCGGTCGAGAACACCATTCGCCCTTCGCGGTTGTACATGCGGATGCGGTCGACGCCCTGCTTGTCGGCGATGACCTGCATAATCTGGTACGCGGCCTTGCGATCGTCGTCCAGCATGGCATGCCAGGTTGCGCTGGTGATGCTTCGGGAAAGCTGATCGGCGCCCAGAATCATGGTCTCGACCAACTGCTTCTTCTCGGTGCGAAGATTGATGTATCCGCTGATGCCGCTGATGGCGACGATCAGGATGGTGAGAGAAAAGATCAGCTTGGGGCCGAGTTTTCGAGGCATTCGCGGCGCTCTCAGAGGGTGCCTGGCATAGAAGTCTCCGGCCGTGATCGCATTGGGCCGTACTCCTGATCAAGGCTATCTGGGGTGAGCCTCCGGCTCCGTGATTGCTACGGTCCCGGCCCGTGATTTCGATCACGCTGCTAGGTCATTGCGCATGATGGGGTTGAGCATTTCCACACAGTGGGAACAGCGACAATTGAATTGCTCCGGCGGTGGGGGTCCGCCGTAAAATCATCTGCTCATCCAACTCAGCTCGGGAGGATCTCTCTATGAAAGATCGATCTCGTTCTCCTCATCCGTCCGGCCTCGTATCGCGCCGCGACTTCATAGCGCAGAGCGCAGCAGCTGCGGCAGGGTTCTCGATTGTGCCGCGTCATGTATTGGGCGGCGCGGGGCACGTTCCACCGAGCGACAAAGTCAACCTTGCGTTTATTGGAGTGGGCGCGCAGGGATTGCGGGTGATGATTCGCTTCCTGCGGGAAAAGGATGTTCAGGGCGTTGCAGTGTGCGATGTGGCGAAAACGGGCGATCAATATCCGCAGTGGGACGATCACGAGTTTTGTAAATCGGTTCGTAATCTGCTGGGCGTGAACTCTGGATGGGAGTGGCTCAGTCCGGAGCAGCCGCTACAGCTGAGTCACTCGCTGAAAGTTACCAGCGGAGTGGCCGGGCGTGAGCCCGCCCAACAGATCGTGAATGCGCTCTATGCCACGCACCAGCGCTCGGGCCAGTATCACGGGTGCGCAGCGTACACCGACTTCCGCGAATTACTCGAGAAGGAACACGATGTGGATGCGGTGGTGGTTTGCACCACCGATAATCTGCATGCAGCAGTTTCGGCAGCGGCAATGAGGAAGGGCAAACATGTCTTTTGCCAGAAGCCTCTGACCCACACCATCTATGAAGCCCGCCGCGTCGCCGAGATCGCCCGCGAAACTGGAGTGGCCACACAGATCGCGGTGGCCAATCAGGCGTCCGAAGCAACTCGCGAACTTTGCGAATGGATTTGGGCCGGCGCGATTGGGCCGGTGCGTCAAGTCGTCAATTGGTCAAGCCGGCCATTCTGGCCGCAAGGATTGGAGCGACCCAAGGACAGTGAACAGGTTCCCGAAGGCCTCGATTGGGATCTGTGGCTGGGCCCGGCGCCCGAGCGCCCGTTCAATCGCGCGTATCTTCCGTTCGTATGGCGGGGTTGGGGCGACTTCGGCTGCGGAGCTCTCGGCGATATGGGGTCCTATAGCTTTGACACCATCTTCCGCGTCCTGAAACTCGAGGCCCCGGTCAGCGTGGAAGCCAGTACGACTGACCGGTACGATGAAACTTATCCTCTAGCCTCCCTCATTCATTTCGATTTCGGACCGCGCGGCGATATGCCTCCCGTCAAGTTCACGTGGTACGACGGTGGCCTGAAACCCCCTCGCCCCGACGAACTGGAGCCCGATCGCCCGTTCAAGATTCCTGAAGAAGAAGAGGACGAGGGCCTTTTGTTTGTCGGAGATGGCGGCAAGATTCTCTGCGGCTTCAACGGGTCTCATCCTCGGCTGATCCCGCAATCTCGGATGGATGCCTACAAGCAACCGCCCAAGACACTTCCGCGTTCACCTGGCAATGAACGGGAGTGGCTCGACGCCTGTAAGGGAGGGAAGGTCAAGCCGGGAGGGAATTTTGAATTCGAAGGCATGGTGACGGAAACGCTCCTGCTGGGGAATGTGGCAGCCCGCACCGGGCAGAGATTCACCTGGGACCGTCCCAACATGAAAGCGAACAACTCGGATTTCGCACAAAACTATATCCGTCCTGAACGCAGAAAAGGATGGGAGATCTAACGGAGTTCTGAATCCAAGGAGGCATTCATGCTGGCAATTTCGAGACGAGACTTTTGCAAGGTTGCCGCGGCGCAGTCGGCGGCCATAGGCCTGATGTCTGCGGGAGTACTCAAGCTGCGGGCGAACCCACTGAGCATGCCAATCGGATGCCAAACCTGGCCGGTGCGCGAGATGATTGCGAAGGACTTTCCTGGCACCCTCAAGCAATTGGCTGCCGCAGGTTTCCAAAGCATTGAGCTGTGCTCGCCGGTGGGATATGCGGACGAGGGTTTCGGTGGGCTCGCAAAGTACAAGGGCTCAGAAGTTAAGAAGATCATCTCCGATGCGGGGCTCACGTGCGTCAGTTCGCACTTCGGCATCGATGAACTCAGAAAGAATCAGGATGATCGCATTGCATGGGCGAAAGACGCGGGGTTGACGCAGATGCTGGTGCCCAGCCTCGATGGGCCGAAGAATCCTACGATGGACGACGTGAAACGCGCCGCCGACGAATACAACAAGATGGGAGAACGTGCTGCCCAGGCCGGCATTCAGCAAGGTCTGCACAACGAAACGTTCGAACTCTCCAAGATCAACGGCAAGCGCACCTACGACGTGCTTTTTGAACTTCTCGACCCTAAGCTAGTCAAGTTCCAATTCCAGGTCTCCACAATCAGCGAAGGCTATGATGCGGCCGAGTACTTCACGAAATACCCGGGGCGGTTCGTTTCCATGCACGTGCAAGGATGGGATGCGGCGACGAAGAAAATTGTGCCTGTAGGAAAAGGGTCGCTCGACTGGACCAAGATCTTTAGCGCTGCAAAAACGGGGGGTATCAAGAACTATTTCGTTGAGATGAAACTCGAGATGATGAAGGCCAGCGTGCCGTATCTTCGCAATCTCAAGGTATAGAGAAAACAAGAGCACTATTTCACGCGTGTGCTTTAGCAGCAAATAGCCTGCACGCCTAAACGTGCCCCAGCGGCAAAGTTTTCCGGCGCCGCTGCATCTTATCGCCGGTTTCCAAAACTCAGCCCGGAGAGATGCGATTTGGTGGACCAGAGCCGAAGGAGTGCAAGAACCGCCCCGATTCTGGAGCAGAGCAAGTCTCCCACATTCACCTCGAAAACCCACCTGCTCACGGCCATCGTTGTGCTCACGAATGTAGTGGGAAACGTCTGTCTCAGCCATGGCATGCAGGAAGTTGGTAGAACGATCTCCGCTTCGCCCGCTGACTACGTTCGAGCGCTTCTCAATCCCTGGGTTCTGGCCGGCAGTTGTACGCTGGCGCTATGGATGATCAGCGATTTGGCGCTGCTAAGCCGGGCCGATCTCACCTTCGTCCTCCCCGTCACCGCGAGCGCTTACGTTTTTATCGCGATTGCGGGACATTTCGTTTTAGGCGACCGGATTTCCTGGGAACGCTGGCTAGGCATCGTCGTCATTACCCTTGCGGTAGTTCTGGCTGAAGAGACACCCTCTCTGACCTCCAAGGCAGAGTACCGGGAGCACTCCCAATGAAATGGATCCTGGTTGCCATCATCGCCAGTTCAAACACGGTTGGAGACCTGCTGAATACTGCGGGAATGAAGCGGATCGGCGCTGTGGAGGACCTGAGTCTTCGCTCGTTGCTGCAATTGTTACTAGCGATCGGCGGCAGTCCGATGGTACTGGGAGGCATCGCGGCCCTGGCGATTGGGTTTTTCGCCATCATGTCTTTGCTGTCGATTGCGACCGTGAGCTTTGCCATCCCGGCCACGGCCAGCAGCTACCTGGTAGAAACCTTATTGGCAAAATACATCCTGAAAGAGGATGTGCGCTGGCGGCGCTGGGCGGCAAGCGGACTGGTTGTCATTGGCGTGGTATTACTGCGTTGGTAGAAGATTGTCCAATCAGCACGCCGATTTCCGGAACGGCGGCAAACACTTGCACGGAGTTGTTCATCCAATCCCGGGTGCGCCTATAACTGGCGCACCCAGTGGAGACTTCAATGAGGTTCATTCTCGGATTTGCAGTTGGCTTTTGCATTTCTCTCCTGTTTGCTCCGGCCTCCGGCGAGGAGACCCGCCGCTCGCTCATGCAGGGTGCACAAGAGTTGATGGATCTTCCCCGGCAAAAGGCGGAGCAGGCGGCAGAAACAGCGAAACAAAAAGCGGGTGAACTCGGGTCGCAGGTTGGGCGGCAGGCAGCTGAATCGGCCGTTCAAGCTATGGAAGACAGCGTCTTGGGCAAGAACAAAAGCGCCTAGCTGTTAAAGGTCCACTGAACTGCGCCTGTTCATGGCGGCGCTATGGACGCCCGTCTGTGTTCGTGCTCTCTGATTCGCAAACCTTCCTCCCTAAGTCGCTGCTCTACTTGCATGTCTCAGGAATAGGCTCGTGTTGGCGAGCAACCACCCGCATTCGCCAACCATCTGAAAATCGCGCCTTCCTTTCAGGCACAGCTCGAACGAACGCCGCGAATCCGGTGCGCAGAATTCTCAGGAGTGTGTGATGACAGTAGCAGACATGATCGTAGAGCGGCTCATCGATTGGGGAGTAGAAGTGATCTTCGGCCTTCCCGGAGACGGAGTAGACGGAATGTTTGAAGCCCTTCGGACCCATCGAGACAAGTTGAAGTTCATACAAGTTCGGCACGAGGAGGCCGCGGCGTTCGCTGCCTGCGGCTACGCGAAATACACGGGCAGGCTGGGAGTATGCATCGCTACGTCAGGCCCGGGAGGCATTCACCTTCTCAACGGCCTCTACGATGCGAAATGTGATGGCCAGCCTGTGCTCGCGATTACTGGGCACACCTTTCACGATCTGATCGGCACGAATTTCCAGCAGGATGTCGACCTGGATAAGCTATTCATGGACGTTGCCGCCTACAACCAACGCATTATGGGTCCCGCGCACGTCGACAACGTGATGGACGAGGCAATCCGAACGGCGCTGGCTCGTCACACCGTTTCACACGTCACCATTCCGAAAGACATTCAGGAATGGAAATCCTCCGACGCTCAGCGGTCCAATATGAATGTCAAGGAGCACAGCCGGAATATCTATGTTGCTTCGCACCCACATCCCCCACAGCAGCAACTTCAAAAAGCGGCGGACATCATCAACCACGGCTCGAAGGTCGCGATTCTGGTTGGCCGCGGCGCGCTGGGCTGCGGCAAGGAGGTTACCGATCTTGCCGATTTGATCGGCGCCCCGGTGATTAAGGCCCTACTCGGGAAAGCTGTGTTGCCGGACGACAGCCCATTTACTACCGGGGGCCTGGGTTTGCTGGGGACGGCGCCTTCCCAGGATGCAATGCAGGAATGCGACACACTGCTGATCATCGGCAGCAGCTTCCCTTACCTGGATTTTTATCCCAAACCGAACAAAGCAAAGTGCGTGCAAATCGACCTCGACAGCACGCGCATCGGCTTGCGTTATCCGGTCGACGTGGGCTTGGTCGGAGGCTCCCAAGCCGTTCTCAAGGAGTTGATCCCCCTTCTCAAACGCAAAGAGGATCGAGACTTCCTGCAAAAGGCCCAGAAGCGAATGGGCAAGTGGCGCGAGCTCATGAATGAACGTGGCACTCGTATGGATATGCCCATGAAGCCACAAGTCGTGACGTACCATTTGAATCACTTACTCGATGACAATGCGATCATCTCATCCGATAGCGGCACGGTCGCGACCTGGACGGCGCGCTATATCGATATTCGGGGTGACATGAAGTTTTCTCTCTCCGGCACCCTCGCGACCATGGCCAATGGACTGCCTTACAGCATCGGAGCAGCGGTTGCGTATCCCGGGCGACAGGTCGTCTGCGTAGTTGGTGACGGCGGGTTCACCATGCTGATGGGTGAAATGGCTACCCTGGTCAAATACAAGCTGCCGGTAAAGGTGATCATCATTAAGAACAATTCTTTGGGCCAAATCAAATGGGAGCAGATGGTGCTCGATGGTAATCCCGAGTTCGGGGTAGATCTTCAGCCGATCGACTTCGCGAAATACGCGGAGGCCGCGGGGGCTGCTGGTTTCACCATTCATGATCCAAAAGACGCTGAGCGCGTGCTTCGGGAAGCTCTTCAGCATGACGGCCCTGCGCTGGTGGAAGCCGTGGTGGACAAGAACGAACCACCCTTGCCCGGGCAAATCAAGCTTGAACAAGCGGTTCATTTTGCTGAAGCACTCTTGAAAGGCGAAAAGGATACAAAGAAAATCGTAAAGACCATCATTGAGGATAAGATTCGGGAAGTGATCTGAAGCTGGCAAAGCAGATTTGGTAATTGGGTAATTTGTAATTAACTCATTCAAGATCACCCTAGCCCTGGGTTTCAATTTCCCAATACCGTCTTGTGAGCGTGCCATACTAGTGTGCGCAATTCTTTGCCGACGCGTATGGGCTCGACATGAGGTTAGACCAGCCGCTCCTTCAATCTTTGCCGAAAGTTCTGCTGCATGAGCACCTGGACGGAGTGCTGCGGCCGCAAACCATCATTGAACTAGCCAGGGACGCCGGCTATAAAGCTCTACCGGAAGCGGATTCCAACCAACTTGCGAAGTGGTTTCATGAAGGCGCAAATCAGGGGAGCCTCGGGAAGTATTTAGAAGGCTTCAAACATACGATCGCAGTCATGCAGACCGAGGAAGCGCTGGAGCGCGTCGCCTACGAGCAGGCTGCAGATCTGAGCGACGATGGCGTCGTGTACTACGAAACCCGCTTTGCACCTGTGTTTCACACGAACAAAGGCTTGAGTCATCAGCAGGTCGTCGCTGCCGTTCTGAAGGGAATGGCGCGGGGTCGGCATGACTTTGGCATTGAATCAGGGCTAATCATTTGCGCGATGCGCAATATGAATGTGTCGTTGGAGATGGCCGAACTGGCCGTTGATTTCCGCGCGCGTGGAGTCGTGGGATTCGATTTGGCCGGCGAAGAGGGAGGATTTCCGCCCAAGAAGCACGTCGACGCTTTTCATTACATTCAGCGCGAGAACTTCAATATCACGATTCACGCGGGGGAAGGTTTCGGCAAGGAATCCATCTGGCAAGCGATCCAATATTGCGGGGCGCACCGGAT